>JADFMC010000224.1 GCA_022564085.1 Fidelibacterota bacterium
CGGCCCTGGCAACGGGGGAACGGCGTCTGTTGGGCAGCTGGACCATCCGGGCCTCTGACGGCCATTTGTCAGTCGATGCCCGCGAGGGACCGTTCGTCCTGATACTGGACGCCACCACCCTGGCATTACAGCTGCCGGCCGCCCTCCCGAAGGAATTTGCCCTGGGACAGAACTACCCCAATCCCTTCAATCCGGCCACTATCATTCCTTTTGCCCTGCCGGAAGCGGCTGTTGTGAGTCTGTCAATATACGACCTGCGGGGACGGGAAATCCGGCGGTTGGTCCACGATCGGCTGCCGGCTGGGTACCACCGGATCGACTGGGACGGTAGTGACGCCACGGGACGGGCCCTCCCCAGCGGTATTTATCTGGTGACCATGCAGGCCCCCGGCATCATCCGCCAAATGAAGGCGTTGCTGCTGCGGTAAGGCCCCGTCCGGTCCGGTACCAACAGCTGGGTGGCTGGCCCCCGATCATGCTGGCACTGGCCAGCTGCCCAATACAGCCCCAATCGAGCGTTTCATGCCATAACACAGTCCCGGTGGCGGATCTGCGAAAAAATCGGCATAGGCGGCAATTTTGTACTAAGTTCCCCGCTAAATGCAAGCGGGCTGCGCCATTTACCGGAAGGTCCCCCTGTTCTCGACTCTAAATTCACCTGTCGAAATGTCGTTTTCGCGGTATTGGCACAGTAATTGCCATTGATAACGCGACGGCCCACAGGCTGTATATGTAATGTTAAGTAGAACTGAAATATCATACCATCGCCCTTTGCCTGAGGCCCGTTTTGTCCTCGGAGCGGGGGACGCCAATGCACTGACCTGGGCCGCGCTTACCGTGGCCATGACACCGGGAGCGGCCGGCCACACAATGTTGGCCAGCACCTCACCGGCGCCCACCGTTTCTCTCACCTAAAAAAATTCTACAAGGTAAAATGAAGTACTTACACGCTTTTCTTATATTGATCTGTATACCTGTACTGGTAGGCAGTAACACGCAAATAAATACACCTGCCAGTATCCATTATCCGGACAAGCGCCAGCTGATCCGGCTGGTGTTGGAAGGGATGGAAATCTGGACAGCCGGCTCGGAGGAGCTGGTCTTCCGCACCGGGGCAGTGGAAAGCATGTACCGTTTCCGCCTCTCCCTGCACAACGGGCCGGAGCTGGGCTACTGGCAGATCCACCCGAAAACCGCCAAGGATATCCTGTTCCGTTACCTGCAACGTCCCAGCAAAGCCGATTTGAAACAGGGCTTGGAATCAGTACTGGGATATAAGATCGAAACGCTGCTGGAAAAGCCGGAACGCCTGGAATCGCAGCTGCGCGATAACGATATATTGGGCATTGCCCTGTGCCGTATCTGGTACGGTATGGCCCCCTACCACATTCCCCGGGCCGGCAATCTATGGGCCCAGGCGCTGATCTGGAAGCGCTGGTTCAATACCCATAAAGGCAACGGCTCCACCCGCATGTTCGTCCGCAAAGTGCACCGATTTCAAGCCTGATACCCTTTTTCTTTAGACGCAAAATCTGATTACCTTCCTCGGTTGATCGGGGCCGGGGGTGCTACGTCCGGCCCGGCAATTGAGACCCGCGGCCGACATCGCCATTGCGGTGCGGTTTACCCTTGCACTGCCTGGCCGGCGGTCCTATTTTAAATCATGCCCAATAACCCGCGGATTCAAAATGTCACCAGGATTTCCATAGTCAACTACAAACTGATGAATGTTCGCTCGGCAGGCCGGATAATGTTAACCGGAATAGGCCTGCTATTCATCTTTTGGCCCCGGTTGTCCGCCGGCCAAACCATCGATGGCGAACCGATTTACCATGTCCTCCCAATGGACGCCATTCCGGCCATCTACCATCCCGAGTTTGTCCCCGCTGAGCAGGCTGCAAAGTTTATGGATCCTGCTGAGCAGGTCATCGGGGTGATAGGCCCCGCCGGGACGGTCGTTGCCTACTCGACCTGGTACTTAGATTCGCATGAAATCGTCAATGACCTGGTGGATGGATTGCCCCTGGCCGTCGCCTGGTGACCCCTCTGCTTTACGGGCATCGTGTATGTCCGCACGGTAGGGGCCGATACACTCACTTTCGGCGTTTCCGGGGACCTGTGGAAGGACGCCCTGGTGATGTACGATCGCGAAACCAATTCCCGCTGGTCCAGTGTTACTGGAAAGGCCATCGTCGGCCCGTTAAAGGGGCAGGAACTAACAGTTTATCCGGCCACCCAGACCACCTGGAGGGCTTGGCAGGCAGCCTATCCCCATACCCGTGTCCTGAAAAAGCCGCTGTTGTCCAGGAGCGTATATGCCGCCTACAACGCCGATTCCACCCGGCTGGGCATTCACGGGCGGCAGCTGGTAAAGTCAGCCTTGCCGGCTAAATCGAAAGTGATCGGCTTCAGTCTGGCGGGGCAAGCCTACGCTCTCCCACTGGCTGCCCTGGCGGCTGGTAGGCTATATCATCTCCAGGTAGCAGGCAGGCAGCTGGTAGTGGCAGTGGATCTGGCGGCCGAGGGGGTAGCTGTCTGGCGCCTGGTGGGCGCGGACGACTCGCCGCTGGAACTGCTGCCCGGTGAGATTCACCTGGCCCGCACCGCCGCCGGCGCCGTCGTCAGTCTCACGTCGGGATTAACTACCGCCGGGCGACCCGTCCTGGAGCGGATTATCTCCATCAAGGCCTACTGGTTTGGCTGGCATAATTTCTACCCGGAAACAGAAATTATCCGGCCCTGAAGGTTATCATACAGTTGTTTCGGGACTCACTTGTGCCCACAGTCAAACCAGCTGGTTCCGTCGATCTCTCCTGATTCTATTAGTACCAAACCATTTTAAGACCCGGTCCGGAATAGGACTGATAATCACGTTTTATTATAGAGAGTAGATGACCCTGGGCAAAGTTGCCGGAAACCTATGGGCAGATCAGTCCCCGGCTTTCCAGGAGTTTCCCCGAAATGTTGGACCTTTTTTCTACTAATGGCTAATCGTGGGGCTATGTTCCGTTTTGAACCTCACCCCAGACACTTCGTGTCGCCCCTCTCCTTAAGGAGAGGGGACGGCCGCAGGACGGGAGTGAGGTTTCCCCCGGCCAGAGAAACCCTGATGGAAAAACAGTTTCCTTCACTTGTCAGTTTTTACATTTCTCAATAGATCAGTGAGTTACAGACTCACGTATTCAATTTTCGGGGCAACCCGTGCGTGGCTTTCCCCTTTCCGCCCGCTGGCGAAGAACCTTACATTCCGGGTGTCCACAAACCCACTTCACGTAAGTAGGAGTTCATGGTATAAAATGGTGTTTTACACACCATCCTGAGGGGCAATGAAGTGAATCATCCCAAATTACGGCTCATCGTCTTTTTTGTTGCAGTCCTGGCCTCCCTGGCCGGCGCTCAGACTAATGTGGCCATCATCCCATTAGACGCCAAAGGTGTTTCCGATATTGAAGCCAGCGTACTTACCGACCGCTTGGCCTTCGAACTGTTCAAGACCGGTCTGTTCACGGTCCTGGAGCGGGGCAAGATGGAAGAGATACTGGCCGAGCAGGACTTCCAGCTCACCGGCTGTGTAACGGAGGAGTGCCTGGTGGAAGTGGGGCAACTGCTGGGCGTGGAGCAGATGATGGCCGGCAGCGTCAGCAAGATCGGGAACACCTATTCGGTGATCCTGCGACTGATCGACGCCCAGAGCGGGGCCATCGTGCAGGTGGCCGGCTACGACCACCAGGGGTCCATAGACCAGTTGTTGAGCCAGGGCATGGGCGTTGTGGCCCGGAGTATCGCCGACCAACTGGTGGAGCGAGCTGCCCCCGCAATTCCCGTGGTGAGCAAGGGTGCGGCGTCTGCTGCCCGCCAAGGCCACCTTTATTTCTTTCCTAGATTGGGATTAGGTTTTTATGATGGGGGGGCCAGGCGTGTCCTGGGGCGGCCAAGTGGGCTACGGCAATGAATCCTGGGGAAAAGTGCTTATCGATTTTTTGGGGATTGATGATAATAATGTT
>JADFMC010000225.1 GCA_022564085.1 Fidelibacterota bacterium
ATAATAATTTATCTCGCGCTCGGTATCGCCCCGCTTGTGCATTATGTAGGCGATGTTCTCAAGCAGGTTCTTGTCCTCCGGCAGATATCGCAACCCCTGCTGGAACGCCCAGACGGCGCTGTCCAGGTTGCCCAGCTCGTTATAGGCCCGGCCGAAATAGAGGTAAACTTCAGTGGCGTACTCTTCGCCGCAACCCAGCTCCACCAGCCGCTTATAATTGCGGATAGAAGCTTCGTATTCCCGGTTTTTATAGTATTCCCATCCATTGGACAGGGCTATCAAACAATCCCGCTCCCGCTTTTTCTTCTCCGCCTCCGACAGAGCCTTCTTCTCCGGCTCTGCCGGTGGCGGTGGTGCGCATACTTGTGTTGATACCACCAGGGACGCAAACATCAAGGCCGCCAGAAACTTCTCGAAAACATTCGATTTTTTTTTCACTTTTAACTAATCCCACTTTTTCTTGGGTCTAAGAAACCACAATTCAGCCGTAGTCACACCCAGTGACAGATTCACGAATCGCTCTTCACCGATCCCGGCAGGGGCCGCCCGCCGGCCCAATTGCAGGGCCAGATCAAGGCGATGACCAGTCCGCAACGATCTGTACCCCAGGCCGGCAGTCAGTCCAATCTCGCCTAAAGACTCATTATTCGAACGCGAAAGGTAATATCTCCGGTAGTAGAATCCCACCCGATAATATAGGCGGCCCGGCTCAAGTTTCTCCGCACCGACCGGTACTTTAGACCAGCCCAGGCGCAGATCGTAGATCCTTTCGATGTGATTACCGAATACCAAATCGATGGAATCAGGCTTGGCCAGCAGAGACCAGCCTAATTCGGCCGCCAATAGGTGGTCGGGCGCCGGACTGAAGCCGTACCCTAGACGGGCCTCCAGTGGCAGGCCGGCCTCCAAACGCCGGCTCTGACTCCCGGCCCGCACCGAGCTGTTGCTGGAATGATTAACAATTGTCAGATCGAGTGGTAAACGCAGCTGGATTCCTAACAGTCCTGAAGCAATTCCCACTTGGTCCGCCAGCAAGCTTAGCGCCATCACCTTGCCGGAGAATTCATGCCGCTGATCGGCAATCAGCCGCGCAAACAGGTCTCCCTTATGTTCACTTCCGGTAAAAATAGTCAAGGTGTCGGTCTGGGCTAGAGTTCCGAAAATAACGTCCAGAGCCAGCCCTAGCGACAGCCGCGAATTTATCCTCCGTGAGTATCCCACCGCCAATGCTGACTGGCCGCCGCTGACGGTCCGGTGTTGGTCATAGGCCAAATTATTATCGCCTATAATTATGGTACGGGTGGTGTCCAGAAAAGAAATATCCACCCGGGTCAGGGGGCGTAGGGCAACCCCGACGGCCGCACGGTTGGTGAGGTGGGCCAGGAATTGGAAATGCTGCAAGGCATCGCGGCTGAAGCTGCCGCCCCCGTCAACCTCGATCCCATTATGTACCAAACCAATTTGCAGCTTGGTGCGCCGGGCCCGGTGCCAGGAAGCCGGCAGGGAAAAGTTAGCGTCCCTTAGGCCCATTGGCAGAACGGTGATGCCACCCATGCCCTGCCCCACTACGTCGGCTTCGGGCTGAACCTGACCGAAGCCGTATTGCTCCAAGAATGACTGCGCCCCCAGGTTGCCGGTCAGATAAATCAGCACGCCGATGAAAATAGTTCGCCGAAAAATAGTCATTCGCCGGCTCCGAAGGGCACGGCATAAACAATTTCCAGGCGGGGGCCATGCAGAACCAGCCGGTCGAAATCGTGGTTGGTGGCCTGGACCACCAGGTCAAAACCATAGTTGTCTCGCGGGTCATTCTGATAGTCCACCAGCAATGATGTGAGTGATGCGAGGGTATATACCAGACTATCACTGTGGGCCTGATAGGTAAACGCTGGTGGATAGCTGATCAAATTCGAGTCACCCTGGGCTCTGGGCTCGGTTCGTAACCAGACCTGCAGCACCAATGCACTAGCCAGCATCATGGTTGCACTGTGGTCGACGTTAAACACCAGGCGGCCGCCGGCGATGGGCCGGGCCTCTAAGGAGTCAAATGGTATCTTGAAATCGATATGCACCCGGTGGCCTTCGCTACGGTTCAGCAATAGCCTACCATCGTCCGGTATATCGTTGACCAGGGTTGGATAGACGCTTATATCCTGGGTTACTAAATAGTAGCTGCTACTGGTGGTGTCATCACCGGCCTCCGTGGTGTCGTCCGCGAAATAGTCAACAACCAGGTAAGGCCGCCGGGTCGATTCGGAGGAATAAAAGCTCACCAGGTCGCTGCCAAGGGGGGCCCGCAGCAGGAAACCGTTGTTTGCCTCGACCCCCGAGCGCCAATCGAGCAATAGTTGCAGGCCGACGGTGAATTCCAGGTAATCCATTCTCAGGGTGTCTATCGACTGCGATCCCAGGAATACCAACACGGAATCCGAATCCTTCATAACAGCGCTGTAGATTAAATCAGTTGATGGGAATTCGAAGAAATTCGTGTCTGTTTCGGTCCATATTGTATCGCCCAAACCGGGATTGATCCGCTCCAGAGTGAACGGCTCACTGGGAGGTACAAGCGAATCGGTGAAAGATCGATGAAAAATCCGCAGTCGGGCCGATTCGAAGTCGGCCAGCTGCGTGGAATCCACATCGCTGAACCGCAGCAATGCGCCGACCTCCCTCGCCTGATCAAGTTGTATGATCTGGCCGGCGTAAAGTGTGTAGCTGTTGCCGATATTGCGGGTAAACCGGTAGGTCGTATCAACCATACTCAAGATAGTATCCGTCTGAAAAACCCAATTTCCACCGGGCAGCTTCGAAAGCACGGGGTTTTCGTCGCAGGTCCAAAACAGTAATCCGGCGCAGGCTAGCGCTATTCCGGCGATCCGGACCCTGGGGGTGGACAGGGAAAAGCTTGAAGTCATAATTCTGGATTGGGCTGCTGGCTAGATATTTCGCAGGATCTGCTCAAACTGATCGGCCCCCTGGGTCCACCCTTCCATGGTATCTTCCGGGATATCCAGTTGCTTGAGCCCTTTGCGGGCTTTCAAGAGACTGGCGATTTCCGGTTCACCTTCCAGATCGGCCGACAGGGTGCCCCCGGGCGAATTAACCTGTAGCACCAGATCGGAGAAGTTGAAGGCCAGCTCCAGGTTGTTGAGCTCCTCGGCCGGCTCCGGCAGCCGTTTGTCAGGAGTGTCAAACAGGTTCACCGCCTCATACGATTCCCGGTTGAATAGGATGCTTTGATTGGCCGAATGCACCAGGTAGACCAGCTTGATGTCCTGATAAAACTCCTGTTGGGCATATTGCATGGCGTACAGGGCCGGCACAAAACTCATCTGCCAGTCGTTACACACGATGATGTCCGGTTTCCAGTACAGGTGCTTCAGGTTTTCCAGAGCCACCCGGGCGAAGTAGGCGTAGCGCTCGGGGTTATCCTTGAGCATCCGGCCGTTGCGCGCCTTGTACAGCAGATTCGTAACCGGCTTGAAAAATTGGTCGTCTTCGGTGAAATAGACCTGCACCTTGGTATTGGGGATAAAAGCCGATTTTACACCCC
The DNA here is from genome assembly GCA_022564085.1 of Fidelibacterota bacterium. Classification (GTDB taxonomy): domain Bacteria; phylum Fidelibacterota; class Marinisomatia; order SCGC-AAA003-L08; family TS1B11; genus JACZSB01. The sequence goes on from JADFMC010000225.1 coordinate 3,554, forward strand.
CGATGCGCTCCTCACCGGCGAACATGATCGGCATCTCTCTAAGGCGGATCACCTCGCGCAGAATGAATTTCCGTTCGCTGATGTAGCCGTATTTAGGCTGCATCAACCGAATGTCGAAATCCCGCTCCTGAAAAATACAACAGATCTCCCGAGAGAAAAGGGCGTTACTATAAGTACTAGCGAATGGAGCGATTTCAGATGATAGAAAGTAGACTTTAAGAGCCATGGTGCACCATACGTCCCAATAGATGGTTAGGAAAAAGTCAGCGTAGATAGCGGCGGGATTTTTCCCGCAGATCAGAATCTGGAAAATCATCCAGCAGCCGTTGGAATTCCTTGCGGGCCTGTTCCTGGTTGCCGGCATTGTAATAACTCAGGGCGATTTTATATTGTGCATCATCTTTTTTATCGCTTGAGGAATAGATATACACTTTCTCGAATTCCGCAAT
>JADFMC010000226.1 GCA_022564085.1 Fidelibacterota bacterium
GCCTCGCCTCCGTCCCGGGCGCTGACCACGGTGTTTCCCATCCTCTCCAGGATCGCGCATAGACCTAGGCGAACATTTTCGTCGTCGTCCATCACCAGGATGTGGCCCTTAAGCGTCCGCGTACTGCCGCCGTTGCGGGCTAGCTGCCCGGTCTTCTGATAGGCCACCCCCAAATAGAAGGTGAACGTGGCCCCTGCGCCGGGCTCCGACTCTGCCCCTATCCACCCGCCGTGTTTCTCGATAATGCTGTAGCAGGACGACAGCCCCAGGCCGTTGCCCACCTCCTTGGTGGTGAAGTAGGGGTCAAAAATGTTCTCCATGACCGCCGACCGAATGCCTGTCCCCTGATCGGTGATCGCCACTTCCACATACTGCCCCGCCGTAAGCGAGCGCTCATTGCCCTCGGCCAGGGCCACCGCGCGCACCCGAACCTTCAGGGGGCCGCCCTCGGGCATGGCCTGCACGGCGTTGATGGTGAGGTTGTTGATCACCTGGTTGATCTGGCTTTCATCCATGAGGACCGGCGGCAGTGAGTCCTCATATTCCATGTCGGCCACTACGTTGGATCCGTGCAGGGCGAAGTTGACCCCTTTTTCAAGGACCAGCCGGATGTTACCAGGCGCCAGGATAGGGTCGCCGCCCCGGGCAAAGGTGAGCAACTGGTAAGTGATCCCCTTGGCCCTTTCGATAGAATCCTCTACCCGGGTCAGCAGGTCCACCACTTTGGAGTCACCGGAGGAGATGCGGGCCGAGCCCACATTCAGGGCGATGCCCATGAGTATGTTGTTGAAATCGTGGGCCAGACCACCGGCCAGCACCCCCAGGGACTCCAGCTTCTGGGCCTTGAGGGCCTCATCTTCCAGCCGTTGCCGAGCGGTGATATCCCGGGCGATCCCTTCCACGGCCACCAGCTTGCCCTGGGCGTCGTACACCGGCGAGTGGCGGTCCTCCACCCACACCGTATGGCCGTCCTTGTGCAGCCAGCGGATAGTCTGGGGAGCCTCAGTCAGCTTACCATCGATAACCTCGTTCAACGACGGCCGGTCGTCAGGATGGATCATTTTCAGCACGAGGCGGGGATCAGCATAGTGTTCCGCCGGCGTGTAGCCCACCATTTCCTCAACCGCGTCACTGATATACTCGAAGCCCGGATCCGGTGCCAGCCGGTAGCGGTAGATAATATCGGGAGCGTTGTCCACCAACCGCCGGTAGCGTGCCTCGGATTGCTCCAGCGCTTTCTGAGCATTCTGCCGCTCGACTATTTCCAGCTCTAGTTGCTCATTGATCTTGCTTAGATCGGCGGTGCGCTCCGCCACCCGCTCCTCAAGCTGTTCGTGGGCCTTGCGCAGCTGCTCCTCGGCCCGTTTGCGCTCGGATACATCCCGGACATTCGCTACTGCATATTCGTCGTTGATTTTGGTGAACCGCACCTCAACGGGGAAGGTCGTGCCGTCCTTGCGCCTGTTGGTGCCCTGCACGTCGACCACCTTGCCCACCTGGATTTCGTCATACAGACGCCGCACTACATCACGCACAGGGGGATCAATCTCGATGTCAAAAATCTCCATCTCCAGAAACTCTTCCTGGCTGTAGCCGTAATCGTCGCAGGCCCGCTGGTTCACCATGGTAAAATGGAAATCGGCAATACGGCTCACAAATATGGGGACCGAGGAGTTGTTCAGCACGAATTGATAATTACTTTCACTCTCCAGCAGGGCCTCCTCGGCCGCCCTATGCGCGGTGAGGTCCCGCAGGGAAGTGACCCGTACCTGCCGGCCCTGGTAGGTCAGTTGCCGGGCACGGACTTCTACCGGTTTCTCGGTCCCGTCCTTGCACAGGACCCACGAATCATAGGGGCCTTCATCGTTTGCCTCCATACGGCGGCCAACGTTGGCCAACTCCCGCTCAGGAACGAATTTCTTAAACGACATGCCAATCATCTCATCAGGCGGGTAGCCAATCAATTCACCCAACATCGGATTTGCATCCACAATCCTACCTTGGTCCGAGATGGTAATAGCCTCGAATGGTGCGTCGAACAGCGTGCGGTAGCGTTCTTCACTCTCCCGTAGCGCCGCCTCTGCCGCCTTGCGCTCGGATATGTCCTCCACCATGGTCCGGCGCGCCTGGCGCCCCTCCTCGGGCTCCACCGACAGGCTCACCCACACCGAGCTGCCATCGGCCCGGAGCATTTCCAGTTCTTCGCCATAGAACGCCTCGCCTGCCGATACCCGCTTGCTGATTTCCGCGACTTTCGGTTTTCCGTTCGGGGTATCGGCATATAGATCAACGGCATTGCGGCCAATTATCTCGTCTCGTGAATAACCAATCAATTCCTCGGCCCGTTTGTTCAGATCTATGATTCTGCCCTGCTTGTCACCGGCAAAGTAGGCCAGGGGAATCGAGTGATATAGTTCCCGCAGCCGCCTCTCATTCTCCTTGAGCGAGGCCTCGGTTGCCCTGCGATCGGATATGTCACGGAAATACCAAATTCGCCCGTGGTTGGTCCCCTCGGCGTCGATCAGGGGCGCTGAATAGCGGTCGAAGGTCCGCCCATCCTTCAACTCGATTTCGTCTCGGATCTTTTCCTCCGGATGGGCATACAGGTAGGCCACCTTCTCCTTGAATTCGTCGGGATGGCGGAGCTGCTTTGCGGCATATTCCAGCAGCCGGGCGTCTTTCTTGGTGTTCCAGATGCGCTTAGGAATGGCCCAGAGCTCACGCATGCGGTCGTTGGCTGAGATCACCTTTCCACCGGTATCCACCACCAGGATACCATTGAAGTTATCCTGGGCCTGGAGCAGGGCGCTCTTGAACAGTAACTCTTGCTCGGAGTCAGAGCCTGGCTCACGGTCACGGACGGGAACTCCAGGCAGACCGCTGCCGCTGGGTGGGTCAGTGGCCATGTTCACCTTTGTTCGCAAGTCTACCAGCTCGTTAATGAGTTCCGCTTTGGTTTTCCTGGAATCGTTCATCTTAGTCTCACCAGCCAGTCGGCCGCTTTCATCTCGGCACACAGATTACAAACATAATCATCACCGGAGAGGCACGGAATCTAAATGTTGACCCATTTGAAGGCAATAAATTCCTGCCGCAGTTTCGCTGTCTCATAATCCCTCGTAAACGGGACTATATCCCGCACACGGAGGCCGGGTCAAAACAGCTCGAGTTCGGTCTTTTTACTCGTCTCGAAATATAAATCTCAGAACGATCCCCCTAACGGTATATGTTTCAATGTGTGGCATGAGAACTTTGTGTCATGCGCGAGGAATTATGCTGACAGGATATGCACATGCAACTACACGCTAACAGAAATGGGACCTGCTGTCAAATGCAGTGAACAAGGTTGGCTGTGACAATATCTTTCAGGATCAGGTTAGTGCTGCAACACTGGCAAATTCGAAGGTTGCATCGGCTGAGGGCCGATTACTGACCGCGTCTTCGTACTCCGGATCGGATTCATTTCGCTACGCTCAATAGGTCTCGTCCCATCGGTCGATGGGGCTCGGCTCGAACAATGGATCACCTCCTCAGACAGAGAATTAAAAAGGCAAACCCGCATTGGCGGATCTGCCTTTTTAGTACCCCGGATCGGATTCGAACCGATGACCTACGGCTTAGAAGAACTACTTGTCACGACGAGGAATTTGGCAACGATGCAGTAAGAGTGCAATTTTTCTGGCGGCTCTTGTCTGGTTGTGTCTAGTACTGACTCTTAGCGCAACGCGGGATAAACTCCATTGAACCGCCGACACATGGATTTTCAGATCATGTAGGTCTCGTCGACAAACAGAAAAAGAGTATGGAAAACGTGGTCGTAAAATGTCCTGTGGTGACCGTGGGTGACCACTTTGGGTATTTATGTCAGTAGCTAAGGTTCGAGAATCATGAGAGAACCCATCAATCCCTTGGTGGGCAGACACCGGAGCAGGTATATTGGAATCAGTCAACAAAGGAGTTGGCTGCCTGAAGAACAACCCGGCAGG
>JADFMC010000005.1 GCA_022564085.1 Fidelibacterota bacterium
CCCCAGGTAATCAACACCGGTTTCTTCCCCCGCTTGGTGCGATCTGCGGATTAAGGCCCCCTCTTTGGCCTCGGCCAGCATATTGGCCTGCATCCCATCGGTGCCTAATCCGGAGCGCAACCGCTGGATAGTCTCAGCCGCCAACAGCCCCACCGAATTATTGCCGTTGGAGGTGGGGTTGTGCACCAGCATGGCCCGCCCCTGTTCCAGCACATCCAGATCGCCGGGCTGCAGGTGCAGTCCATGGGCCAACAGGCTGTGCTCGTTAATCAGGCCGAAATGGTCCAAGCGCTGCACCACCGATGGGTAGCCCTGCTCCTCAGCGTCGGATTGGTCGGCCCGGTCCTCCGCCAGGTGAATATGCAGGCCCCAGCCCGGCTCCTGATCTAAAACCGCGCGCACCCTCTTGAGCGACCGGTCGGAAAGGGTAAACGAAGCGTGCAACCCCAGCAGCGGTTGGACATAGGGGTCGGCGGCGAACTTCCGCCGGGCCGCCAGGTTCTCTTCCAGCGCGGCCTCAAAAGCCTCCTCGCCGTTGCGGTCGGTGGCCTCGAAAGCCACCGCCACATTCAGCCCCAGCCCCCCGGCCACTGCGGCCAGTTGGTCCAGGGAGCCCTCCACGAAGCTGGGGCTGGAGTGGTGATCGATGACAGTGGTGACCCCCGCCCGCAACGAATCTATCAGGCCCACTTCAAAGGAAGAGCGGGTGGACTCGGCGTCCAGTGCCCGGTCCAGCCGCCACCACACCCGCTCCAGGATTTCCTGGAAACTGGCCGGCGGCTGCTCAGGCGGCGGCATACCCAGCGCCAGGGCCGAATACAAATGGGTATGGGCATTGATCATCCCCGGCAGGATGGTCAGTCCCGAAAGGTCGACTAAATCGTTGACCTCAGCCGCGGGCGGATCGCCGGGACCTACCGCCGTTATAATCCCGTCGGTTACCTCAATGAAACCCTCGGATATAAATTGTTGATCCTCACCGGGGGCGATTATCCGCCCTCCCAGCAGTAACGTACGATGTCCGGCGGCGGCCTTAACCATGCGAACCTATGGCAGTGGTACCTGTTCCCAGGCCGCCGTTATCCGCCTTGTCAAGCAGCGCCAACACCTTTTCGGGTGTGATGGGCAGATCGTCCACGGGCACACCCAGCGCATCGCTCACGGCATTGGCAATGGCCGCCGCCACCGGGATGATGGCCGGCTCGCCCACGCCCCTGGCCCCCCACGGCCCCAGCGGTTCCGGTTCCTCTATAATAATGGTTTCCACCGCAGCCATATCCGTGAAGGTGGGGAGCAGGTAGGTCGAGAAGTTGACGGTATCCACCCGTCCGTCGGTCATGCGCAAATCCTCGGTCAGCGCCCAGCCCATGGCCTGTGAGACGGCCCCCTCCACCTGGCCTTCTACCCCGGCCACGTTGATCGCCTTGCCCAGATCGTGGGCCGCCCACACCTTAAGCACCTCCACCAGGCCGGTGAGGGTATCCACTTTAACCCGGGCAATCTGAGCGGCGAAGGAATACGCGAAATAGGCCTCCCCCTGCCCCCGGTCGGCGTCGAAATCCAACGGCGGAGCGTGCCACCAGCCCAGGGCGCCCATGGACCGGTTGGTGACGAACATCTGCTCGGCCAGCTCAGCCAACGGGATCTCCCGTCCTGACTGAAGGTCTCGGACCCGGCCAGCCTCAATTTCCACCTGCTCTGGCGGGCACTTTAGCAATTGGCCGGCGGTGGACGTCATCTCATTGCGCAAGTCTTCAGCGGCGTCCAGAATGGCGTTGCCGGTGAGCACCACGTTGCGGCTGGCAACCGAGGGCCCGCTGTCGGGAACATTGGCGGTATCGGTGGGTAGCACTCTCACCTGGCTCAACTCCACACCCACGGCCTCGGCCGACATCTGGGCCACTACCGTTATGGCCCCCTGCCCCATGTCCGTCAGACCGTAGGCCACCTCCAGCGAGCCGTCCCTGAGCAGCTGCAACCGGGCTCCGGCGCCGTCCATACGCCAGCCGGCGGCCCCCAGGCCGTTGCCATATAGACAGGTGGCCACCCCCCAGCCCTCGCGGTAGCGGCCGGCGCCGGCTGGTAAACGTTTAAGCCAGCCGGAAGTCGACCGCGCCTTGGTAAGGGTCTTCTCGGCTCCGGCGCAATGATCCAGGCGCTGCCCGGAGGAGGTAATGTCCCCCGGCCTGATCAGGTTCATCAGACGCAACTCCACTGGATCGATGCCCAGCTCCGCCGCGATGTGATCCATTATCCGTTCATGCCCGAAGCATACCTGGGGTGCGCCGAATCCCCGGAAGGCCCCCGATGGCGGCAGATTGGTATAGTAGGCCCGCGAGATGGCCCGTACGTTTTCCACCCGGTAGGGGCCCAAAGCCTGAATGGCGGCCCGGTAGGAAACCACCGATGACAGGGTGGCGTAGGCCCCGGCGTTGCTCTCCAGCAGCACGTCGGCCGCCAACAGCCGTCCATCACGGTTGACGCCCACCTTATAGTGCATCTCAAAGGGGTGGCGCTTGCTGGTCATTTGCACATCGTCGCGGCGGTCATACACCATTTTAACAGGTCTGCCCACCAGCATGGCCGCCACCGCCGCCCGGGCGCACAGCTCCGAGGGCACGTCTTCCTTGCCCCCAAAGGCCCCCCCCAGGGGAGCGGCCACCACCCGCACGCGGGCCAGCGACATGCCCAATGCGCCCCCCACCGCCCGCTGCACGTAATAGGGGCACTGGAGCGAACCGTGGATGGTGATACCCCCCTCCGACTCGGGGATTGCCAGGCAGGATTGGGGCTCTAAGTAGAAATGCTCCTGATGGGGCGTAGTGAAGGTACCCTCCACCACCAGATCGGAGCTGCTGAACCCGGCCTCCACGTCCCCGCGAACAGAGCGGTGGCTGCAGGCTATGTTGGACTCATGCAGCAAGCGACCGCGGCCCGCCCGGCCGGCCTCCATAGATAGCACCGGCTCGTATTCTTCGTATTTAACCTGGACTAGCTCCGCCAAAGCATGGGCATCGGTGGCCGTCTCGGCCACTACCAGGCCGATGGTATCACCCACATACCTGACCACTTCGTCCGCCAATAACGGCTGGTCGTGGACGATCACCCCCACCTGGTTCTCACCGGGGATATCCGCAGCCAAAATGATTGCTATAAAACCGGGGGCTTCTTTAATCGCCGCCAGGTCAATGGCGGTTATCCGGCCGAACGGTATGTTGGAGAAAACAGGGTAAGCGTGGACCATGCCCGGCAGGACCAGGTCCGGAGTATACGGCGTCCGTCCGGTCACCTTGCCCAGCCCATCAACCCGTTTAATTGAACGTCCCAGGTAGCTCATATTTCTCTGCCAATGGCTTCCCGCCGGTCACCGGCTCCGCTAGGATTATTGCATGGCATCATTCAATATAATCCCATCAGTAAAGCATGCATCGCAAGACCCGCAGTCCACCGCCACGAACGCCCCGCCACCACGGCAAAATGGCGATAGACTGGTCCGCAGTAATATGGCTACATTGCCCCATGGACTTTTATGCCCTGCTGGCAAAGGATCCCCGGTCGTTGTCGGGCGCATGCGTGGCTATCTTGGGCGGGGGCGGCAAGACCGGCCTGTTGTTGCGCCTGGGCGCGGAACTGGCGGGCCACCATCCCCGGGTGCTAATGACCTCGCTGACCAAGTCAAGCACCCATATCCAACCACCGCCGCTGCTGCTGCACGGGTCGGGCACTGTCCCCCCGTTACCGTTCGATAAGACTAATCCTCTGATGGTCATGTCTTCACAAATTGAAGATGGCAAGCTGCTCGGCATATCCCCCCAACTGCTGGCGACCCTGCTGGCCCGCTCCAGCCTGGCGTTGGTGGAGTGCGATGGCGCACGGAAGTTACCCCTGAAGGCCCACTCTATGCACGATCCGGCTGTGCCGGAGTGCGCCACTCACATCGTGGTGGTGGTGGGCGCTTCCGTGGTGGATACCACCATAGAGCAGGGCCTGGTCCATCGTCCTGAGCTGTTCCAGTCCCTCTGGGGCGTGGCGCCGGATTTCCAGCTGGAGGTCGATTTCATCGCCGAAGTAGTGACTTCCAGCCGCGGCTACCGGACAAAGATGCCAGGCAACCAGCCGGTGATTTATTTTATTAACCAGGCCGACCGGTGGCCCCAGCCGGCCCGGCGATTGGCCCTGGCGATTCAGGCCCGCTCCGGCGACCCCACCTTCTGGGGCAGCCTCAGGAACGGGGAGCTCCACCGCCTATAGACGGGTAGGGTCGCCCCGGCTCCCGGCGCCCAGAGTTCCATCCTAAATTCCCGCTGCCGTATGCCGCCTAAAACTACCAGTACGCATGAGCATTCGCCGGCCCCACCAGCTGCGGAGGTGGCCACCGGCACTCAAGCGCCAGCCGTGTTTGAATCGCTCCGGCTGTGGGTGCGGGGAGCCGGAGAGCTGGGCAGCGCCGTCGCCCTGACCATGCGGAGAGTGGGCATCGGTGTGTTCCTGACCGACCTGCCCCGGCCGCTGGCCATTCGCCGCCCGGTGACCTTCAGTGATGCCATTTTAGAAGGTCTTTCCGCAGTCGAGGATATCCAGGGGGTGCGCGCCACGGCGCAAAACGCACCGCAAATAATTTCAACCGGACAGATACCGGTCCTGGAAGATTCTCCGGTCATCGCCCGGCAACTGGCCCCCCAAATAACTGTTGACGCCCGGATGCTCAAAGGCTCAGGCAGCGACTCCGGCTTGATGTCGCCGTTTATCATCGGACTGGGACCGGGATTCACCGCCGGGGAAAATTGCGGGGCCGTGGTGGAAACCAGGCGAGGGCATAATCTGGGCCGGGTGATCTGGTCAGGCAGCGCGCAACCCGATACCGGCATCCCCGGCAAGCTGGGAGGCGAAACGGCCCGCCGGGTGATTTACGCCCCGGCCGAAGGTGCCTTGAAGTGGGAAGTTGATTTCGGCGCGCTGGTGGAATCGGGGCAGCGGCTGGGAACCATTGACAGCCACGAAATCGTAGCGCCCATAGCCGGACTGGTCCGGGGACTGATCTCGCCGTTAGTACCCATGGCCAGCGGGCTTAAAATAGCCGACATCGATCCCCGGGGCGCTACGGTGGACTATCGAGCCGTTTCAGACAAGGCCAGTGCGGTGAGCCGCGCTGTATTGGAGGCGGTGCTGGTGCATCTGCGACGGGAGCTCCAGCCAGGCGCCTGAATAGAATAATGCAGCCGGCGGGATGATCGAAAACGCTACCGGGCGATCAGACAGCCAGGATCAGCTCAGGATCGTACGATACCGTCCAGTGGTTGGAGTCTGACTTATCGATGGTGATCAGTGATTCCGCCAGCAGTCGTTGATTGAACTTCTGACGACGGGGATCCTCCCCTTCGAAAACCATCAAATCGTCAATGATCTTGTTGAATTCGTCGAACGAGATAGTGCGGGCCTTATCAAAAACGAAGCTGCCCAGGTCCTGGTGGATTTTCTCCAGGAAGATCCGGCGCTCGATGGTACCAACCCGGCGGGCGAGGGAATCTTCGCCGGTAAAATCCGTATGGAGCGACTGACGCCTGATTTTCTTCTTCTTGGAAAACCCGCGGATGGTGAACACCAGGAAAAAACCGAAGTATGAAACCAGGAACAATCCAAGAATATAGATGACCGGAGTATTGCTGTAAGCCGTGGTCAACAAAGATACCAGCGAACCGAAAATCGCAGTGAAAATGCCGAAGAAAATCGCCGCCCAGAACAGGGTGGCCTGCGGCTGTTCCATCTCGGCCAGCGGAACTAGTGCAATGCCCGCTTCCTTGGAGGCCAGTAGGCGCAGAGCGGTCTGGGTGTCAAACTGCCGTTTATCGTCATCCATTATATTCTCCATAGTGATCGATTATCATCTCGCAATTATGGGCTGTCCAATCGGCACTCAGCGGATCAAAAGTTGCGCGGTGTTTAATCGCCCCGAGCGATCTCCTGCCCAACTCACGCTGTTCCGCTAAAAACTTTGATTTTAAAAGGTTTAAAGTGAATACTATTATCAAGAAAATTTAACCCGGCAACTGGAAAAATACAAATTCTAATTGCTCCGTTGCAAAACCGGCTCACCGGAAAGTTAGATAACCGGCGAATACCCGACTCGCCACCAACGCTGGTATCTGTCCCACGACCTTCGCTCAGCAGTAGAATTAGCATCCCGGCAACAGTTAATTTAGGGTATATTCCCTTGGGAAAGCAAAGGGCGTAAGCACAAAATTGCAATCGGCTGTGAAAAAAGATAATCGTAGCCTGATTCCTATATGCCACCGATTATCCCTCCGGTGGCTATGGGCCGGGGAATTTTATGTACCGGGACTCAACCGGTGCATCCATCGGGCGGGGCCAATGTTTGGGCGGTATTATCCGGCCACCAATCCGCAAGTATAAATGATAAGCACGCGGCAGATATGGCAATGCTCAATCTGGTAATCAACAGCCGGGTGGTCAACCCCAACGGAGCCCGGGTTGTTTGCAACGCTATATTCGCCGCCACCGGCGCACTGATCCGGCGGCTGCAAATTCAGCCTGAGGCGCTGCACCGGCCGTAGTCCGGGCATCGATGCATTGTGTCCAGCGCCGCTGACAGCGTAAATCGCGTCGCCGCCGTGGTTCTAGCAGCCGGCGGGTCCACCCGCATGCAGGCGGGCCACAAACTGCTGCTCCCAGTAAATGGCCGCCCGATGATCGCCACGGTGGTGGACCAGGTTCTGGCCGCCGATTTCAGACCGCTGGTGGTGGTCACCGGCTTCAACGGGCCCGCCATAATAAAGGCACTGGAGGGCCTTCCGGTGCAGGTAGTGGCCAACCGTAGTTGGCGGCAAGGGTTGGCAACTTCGCTCAAGTGCGGGCTAAAGGCGCTACCTGCTGAGGCCACCGGAGCGCTCTTCGTCCTGGCGGACATGCCGTTGGTGGACGTCAAAACGCTGGTGGAGCTGCGGGAACTGTTCACCAGGCGGGACTGTGATGCTATCGTATATCCTGCCCACCAGGGCCGGCAAGGCAACCCGGTACTGTTTCCCCGGCGCTTCTTCAGCGAGATCATGGCCTTAAAAGGCGACCGGGGCGCCCAGGGGGTGCTGCGCAGCCACGCCGCGGATTCAATAGCGCTGCCGGTGGATTCCCGGGCCGTGCTGCTGGACTTCGATACCGACCAGGACTATGCCGATTTAAAATTGCAAAAAAATGGGTAAGCTAGGCCTGCCCCACTCAAGTTTTAGCAGCTGCCGGCCCGCCTGAGGCGTGACCTAGATCCCTGCGCTCGGGCCTATTGCTGGGGGGAAATAGGGTAAAATTTCAGTTCAGCCACTAATGTTGTTGATTGTAGGTGGTTCCAGACGATACTTTTATCTCTAAAAGGCGCAAAGGCCACCCTCCCCTGTTTTGATCACCTGCACACCCAGCCTTGAACGGCAGGGCTACTCAATCAACAAAGCCATTTCCCTTTTCCCCAGCCATTTATGGCTGGGGCAAAAAGAGCCCCCATCCGCCGCCTTCGTCTAGGCCAGGCTGTCGCTTGTATCGAAGTGAATTTGGCGGGAACCGCCGTGAGATCTAAAGCGCCCGGTTGTCGATCAGCCTGACGGATCCCAAATGAGCAGCCACTAACAGTCGTGCTCCCGGTTTGGGATCGGAGATGGTCTCCAGGGTGGCCCCATCCACCAGGGCCAGGTAATCTACCTCAAAGCCCCGGTCGGTGAGCGCTGCCATTTCATCCTCCAGCACCTGGGGCGCCGGCCGCCCCCGGCCAATCAACCGGGCGGCATTATCCAGCGCCTGATTCAGGTGGGGGGCCCGGGAACGCTCGGTCGCTGTGAGCAGGGCATTGCGGCTGGACAGGGCCAGGCCGTCGGTCTCCCGGATTGTGGGACCGCCAATGATCTCCACTGCCATATTCAGGTCACGCACCAGCCGCCGCACCACCAACAGCTGCTGGTAATCCTTTTCACCGAAGCAGGCCAGGTCCGGGGTGGTGATGTTAAGCAGCCTGGCCACCACCGTGGCTACGCCGTCGAAATGGCCGGGGCGGTAGGCGCCCTCCCAATGGGCGCCGAGTGCCGCTACCTTAACTGTGGTGACCATCCCATCCGGGTAGATGATCCGGTCAGTGGGCTGGAACACCGCCGCCACGTCCAATGACGTGAGCATTGCCAGATCGTCTTCCAGCGCCCGGGGATAGGTTTGGTAATCGGCCGTGGAATTGAACTGAGTGGGATTGACGTAGATTGAGACCAGCACCGCGTCGCACCGCTCCCGGGCCAGGCGCACCAGCGACAGATGCCCCTCGTGCATGGCCCCCATGGTGGGTACCAGACCCAAACTGCCGGAGAGCGACCGCCGGAATGCGCGGACGGCTTCCACCGTTTTAAGGACCTTCATTTAGAGAGGAATTGGCCCTGGCGGACGTCGGCGGCGTAGCTGTTAAGGGCGGTGATGATCGACTCACCGATGGCGGCGTAGCGTTTGGAGTGGCGCGGCTGGTAATCGGGTTGCAGTCCCAACAGGTCGTGAAACACCTGGATCTGCCCGGAGCAGGCGGGACCGGCGCCAATCCCGATGGTGGGAATCCGCACTGCCGCGGTGATCTCCTCGGCCAACGCATGGGAGATATTCTCCAGCACCAGGGCGAAAGCGCCGGCTTCTTCCACCAGCCGGGCAGAGCGCAACAGCAGCTCCCGTTCCTTCTGAGTTTTCCCCCGCTTGCCGAATCCCCCGTACAGGTGCACCGACTGCGGCTGCAGACCGATGTGCCCCATGACGGGAATCCCAGTGCCTACCAAGGCCTTGATCTGGGGGCAAATCACCGCGCCACCTTCCAGTTTCACCCCCTGGGCCAACGCCTCCTTCATCACCCGGCCACAGGCCTCCAGCGCCGCCTCCACCGAAACCTGGTAGGACATGAACGGCATGTCGGCCAGCACAAACGAACCGGGGGCGCCGCGCACCACCATGCCGGTATGATAGATGATCTCATCGAGGGTCACCGACAGTGTGGAGGCCTTCCCCTGGACCACCATCCCCAGGGAATCACCCACCAGCAGCGCCCCGATACCGGCCGCCTCGGCCAGGGCGGCCATGGTGAAATCGTAGGCGGTGACCATGACTATCGGCTCAGCGCTGAGCTTGGATTCATGGAAATAATTAATGGTGGTGTTCATCTGGTTTCCGCTGTGGTCGATTGATTTCTAAAATGCTCTCCCATCAGCCCGGCTAAGGCTGCAGCGCCTGCTCGAGCGATTCCCGTGCACCACGGTCCAGCTGGGCGTACCGCAGGCTGAGCCGGGTCAAACTGCGATAGAGTGCGGCTCGCTCCGGGTCGCCGGCCAGGGTGTCCAGGTGCTGGCGGACGGTGCTAGCGTCGCCCCTTGATACCGGGCCGGTAAGCCCCTGCTTAGGATCGCTTTCCTCCAGGTGCCGGACCGCCCGCCGGAAGATCGGTCCGAAAATTTTGCTGGCGTCACTGGACGCAATCCCTGATTGTTCAGCCAGTTCCTTAGCCTGCAACAACAGAATATAAGGAAACACCGAAGCGAACATAGCCGCCAGGTGATAACTGCTTTTAGCCTCGTCATCGATGGCAAACGGCCGGGCCCCCAGCTGCTCCGCCAGGCTGAAGAGCGCCGCCGTCAATTGGTCCGGCCCGCTGATGCCCACCGGACAGCCGTTAAAAATCGCCCCGCTTTCAGCACCCCCGAAACTCATCAACGGATGAAACATGGCTATTCGTGGGCCGATGTTACGATTGGGTAGCTGGCCCGAGCAATGCACCAGTCCCAACCGGGGGTAGCTTTCAACCTCCTTCGCCAAGTCAGCCACCGCCTGATCGGGGACACTCAGGAAAGCCAGGTCGGTATCGCCCAGCTCGTGATGCCCTCCAGCCCCGGTCTCAGCGCGGCCCAGCACCTTGACCTGGTGACCGGCAGCCTCCAGGGCCTGCGCCAGCGGCCGCCCCACCCGGCCGGGACCGATCAGCTTTATTATCATACCGCCTCCGCCGAATAAATGCCGGCCGGTGTCCTGTGTGGCCGCCCAATCACACTTCACCATCGTTGGTGACGTAGTGGCAGCCGCGGCTCTCCCGGGCCTCGCTGGCCGCAAACAATATTGCCAGGGCGGTCTGCAGGCCGTTGCGCAGGCCGATAATATCGTCGGACAGGATTGCGGACTGGTAGAAGTCCTCCACCTCCATCTGCAACTGCCGGAGCATGGTGCGGGCTCGATGCAGTCGCTTGGGCGTGCGCACCAGCCCCACGTAATTCCACATGATATGGCGAATAGTTTCCCAGTCCTGGGCGATCAGGGCCAGGTCGATTTCCTCGTGTTCATATTCCCAATCGCCGATTTCGGGCGGCGCTATCGGCGCTGTGTCAACACACTCGCGGCCAGCCAGCTCACCAGCCGCCTGCCCCCATACCAGGCACTCCAGGAGGGCAGTGCTGGCCAGGCGGTTGGCCCCATGCACACCGGTGCAGGATACCTCGCCCACCGCCAGCAGATTATCGATGCTGGTACGCCCTTCCAAATCCACGGCCACCCCACCGCAGCTGTAGTGCGCCGCAGGCACCACCGGGATAGGGTCGCTGGCGATATCCAGGCCAATGGACAGGCAGCGGGCATAGATTCCCGGGAAGCGCTGCTCCACCCAGCCGGCGGACTTGCCGGTTATATCCAGGTAGACGCAAGGGATCTTCTGCTCGATCATGGTCTGATGGATTCCCCGGGCCACCACGTCTCGGGGCGCCAAGTTGCCGTCCTGATGGAACTTTTGCATGAACTGCCGGCCGTCCCCGTCCACCAGCACCGCCCCCTCACCGCGCAACGATTCGGATATGAGGAAGCGTCCGCTTTCGTGGTATAGGGCCGTGGGATGGAACTGGATATAATGCAGGTTGGTGCACCGGGCCCCCGCCCGCCAGGCCATGGCGATGCCGTCCCCCCGAGCCTCCAACGGGTTGGTGGTGTGCAGATACAGTTGCCCCAGCCCCCCCGTGGCCAGGATCGTGCGCCGGGCGAATACCGGTTCCACCGTGCCCGTACCCACGTTATACAGGTAGGCCCCAAAGCAGGCCGGGTTGCCGTAGGTATCCTGCAGGTCGGTGCTGTGGTGCGTGCTGGTGAGCAGCTCGATGGCGCTGCAACCTGTCAATGTCTTGATGTTGGGCTGCCGCTCCACCGCGGCCACCAGGGCGCTGGCAATGGCCTGGCCGGTTTGATCCTTGGCGTGCAAGATTCGGGGCACCGAGTGGGCCGCCTCAGCCGTTCGATGGTACTCATCGCCCGCTTCATCGGAGGAGAAGGCTACCTGGTAACGATCTATCAGCAGTTCCTGCACCAGCTGCGCACCCCGGCGGCAGAGCTGCTCCACCGCCGGTCGGTAGCAGTGCCCGGCCCCGGCCTCTATAATGTCGGCCATCAGCCGCTCGGGCGAGTCGTCCTGCCCCTTAAAAACGATCCCGCCCTGGGCATGCTCGGTATTACCACCGGCCAGACGTTCGGTCTTGGTAAGCAATAATACCTCACAGCCATTGTCAGCCGCGGACAGGGCGGCGACCAATCCGGCCAGGCCGCTGCCTATAACCAGTACGTCGGTATTCAAACAGCTAACTCCAGACGAATGTCCATACTGCGCACACTGTGAGTCAGGGCGCCAACGGATATGCCATCCACACCGGTGCGGGCATAAGCCGCAAAATTGTCCAGGTTAATCCCCCCCGAGGCCTCCAGGAAAATATCCTGCCCCCGACGATCCGCCCGTACCAGGGCCACCAGCTCCTCGACCTGAGTCGGCGTCATATTGTCCAGCAGGAAAGCATCGGCGCCGGCCGCCAGCCCCTCCAGCAGTTGCTCCCGGTCCTCCACTTCCACTTCCACCGGCAGATCTCCATCACTCTGGCGGGCAGCAGCTACGGCCCTGGTAATCCCGCCTGCCAGCTGCAGGTGGTTATCCTTGATGAGGATTCCCGACGACAGGTCCAGGCGGTGGTTGTGCCCCCCGCCCACAGTGACGGCGTACTTCTCGAACAGCCGCAGTCCCGGCGTGGTCTTGCGGGTATCCAGCACCAGCACACCCTGGGGCTGGGCCAACTCAACAAACCGGCGGGTCAAGGTGGCGATTCCGGACAGCCGCTGCACCAGGTTCAGGGTTACCCGCTCCCGGGCCAGGATTTCCCGCGCTGGTCCCCGGACCACAGCGATCACCTCCTCCGCCGCCACGGTGGCGCCATCATCCACCTGCAAGTCCACCCGGCATTGGTCGCCCAAACAGGCCGGCAGCACCTGGGCCCCGGCAAACACCAACGATTCCACCGCCTCGATTTGGGCCGTCAATTCCTGTTGGTTGCTGATAACTGCCTCAGAGGTGATGTCCCCGGCCGGCAGGTCCTCGCGCAGAAACTCCGCCATCCGGGTCGCGACCCACTCCGGCGAAAGGGTGCTGATCTGCTCGGGATAAAACCGCAATACGGTTCCGGGAGTATCGCCGCTGGTCGTTAACCCAGGGCCAGCATGCGTTCCAGTGGACGCAAAGCCTTCAGGCGCAACTCTTCATCCAGGGTAATTTCGGGCTGCAGGTCCCGCAGAGCCAGATAGACCTTCTCCAGGGTGATTTTTCGCATGTAGGGGCACTGGTTACAGGCGCAGCCGTCATCGGTGGGCGCGGGGATATACAGGTTATCGGGGGCCATCTTCTTCATCTGGTGCACCACCCCCTCCTCCGTGGCCACGATGAATTGGCCGCCATTGCGCGAGGTGGCAAACTTGATTATGGAAGTGGTTGAGCCGATATGGTCGGCGTGGCGCAGGATCGCCTCCTGGCACTCCGGATGGGCCAACACCAAAGCCTCCGGATATTCAGCCTTCAGGCGCAGGATTTCCTGCTCGGAGAAGATATCGTGCACTACGCAGGTGCCCTCCCACAGCAGCATATCCCGGCCGGTCTGGCGTATCAGGTAGCGGCCCAGGTGTTTGTCCGGGGCAAACAGGATCGGCTGATCCGGCGGCACACTTGCTATCACCCGGGGGGCGTTGGAGGATGTGCAGATGATATCGGAGAGGGCCTTGACACCCGCCGAAGTGTTGATATAGGTGACCACCGCATGGTCGGGGTAGCGGGCGATGTGCTCGGCGAAGGCGTCCGCGGGACAGCCCTCGGCCAGTGAACAGCCGGCATCCAGGTCCGGCAGCAGCACGGTCAGTCCGGGGTTGATGATCTTGGCGGTCTCGGCCATGAAGAGCACCCCGCACAGCACGATCACATCCGCATCGGTCTGCGAGGCGATCTGGGCCAACTTCAGGCTATCGCCCAAATAATCGGCGATATCCTGGATGTCGGGGTCCTGGTAGTAGTGGGCCAGGATCAGGGCATTGCGTTCGATTTTGAGCGCCTCGATCTCCTCGTACAGATCGATGGCCGGTGCAACGGCTTGGTTTTCAATATACATGGCGCGTCTACTCGCCCCCTAGTCCATTAATCATGCTAATGTCTTGATACCAGCCACTGTTCCAATAATGCAGAACCCAATTTACCACTTTTGGGCCGACGTTACCCATAGGTTCCGCCGCAACGGTGGCCTAGTCCCCCTCAGGCGTTCCGCGCAACTCCCGCACCACCCGGACCACCAGGGCGATAGCGGTCTCGATCTCCTCGGCAGTGGTGCTGCGTCCCAGCCCGAAACGGATGGAGGCCGCCGCCAGGTCGTCCGGCAGCCCCAGGGCCCGCAGCACATGGGACGGCTCAGCCTCCTCAGTGGTGCAAGCCGAGCCGCTGCTGACGGCAATAGTTGTAAGCCTGGTGAGCAGGGCAGCCCCGTCCACGCCGGTGAAACTCAGGTTGGCGTTACCTGCTAACCGCAGGTTAGGGTGGCCGTTCAACCGCACTCCGTCCAGTTGGGCGGTAATTCCAGCAACCAGCCGCTCCCGCAACGACAGTTGGCGCTGCGCCTCGCCGGCCAGCTCCTCCCCCGCCAATTGGCAGGCCTGGCCCAGTCCCACGATCAGCGGGGTGGGCAGAGTGCCCGATCGCCGGCCACGCTCGTGTCCCCCACCGTGCAGCTGGGCCTTCAGACGTACCTGCGGGTTGCGCCGCCGCAAATACAGGGCCCCAATCCCCTTGGGACCGTACAGTTTATGTCCCGATATCGCCAGTAAGTCGATCTGCTGGGCGTTCACGTCCACCGGCACCTTCCCCACGGACTGGGCCCCATCCACAAACAGGAACACCCGCTGCTCCCGGCAGATTGAGCCCAGGGCGGCAATATCCTGGATCACCCCGATTTCATTGTTGGCCTGCATGACACAGGCCAGGATAGTGTCGGCGGTCAGGGCGGCCCCCAGCACATCCGGCGAGAGCAGGCCGTCGCTGCCCACCCCCAGACGGGTGATCCCGAACCCGGCCAACTCCAGTGCCCGGCAGGTGTCCAGCACCGCCCGGTGCTCGGTGGCCACGGTGACGATCTGCCGGCCCCGCTGGGCATACATCTCCGCCACCCCCTTGATGGCCAGGTTCACGGCCTCGGTGGCCCCGCTGGTGAAAACAATCTCCCCCGGCTCCGCCCCCACCAGGGCAGCCACCTGCTCCCGGGCGCGCTCCACCGCCTCACTGGCCTCCCAGCCGAACGGATGGGATTTACTGGCCGGATTGCCGAATTTCTCCGTGAAGTAGGGCCGCATGGCCTCGAAAACCCGGGGATCAAGGGGCGTTGTGGCCTGGTGGTCGAGATATATACGCTGGTTACGCATGACGGCTGCCTGGGACGCTACCGTACCAAATTTACTATTGCCCGGCGGTCCGCAGGCCGGTTACTGGTGGATCTTCTATGATACAGGATTTAGGGTAAGCTGCAGCCGAATGGGCACGGCGGCGGGTCAATGGCCGTTAAGGTGACTACTGCAGGCTTTCCAATGCCGCCACGGCCTCGTCCCGGATCAGCGGGTACAGGTCGGAGTCCTTGTTCCAGTGCGCCACTTTATCCAGCAGCTTGCGGGCCTCATCTATTTGACCGAGCTGCCTGTGCGCCAGCGCCCGGTAGTAAAACAGATAGGCGCTGCCCTGACCGCCCTGTTCCGCATGGTCAATGGACGCCTGGTAGTCTCCCTGATAATATGCCACGACGAACATAGCGCTGTGGTAGGCCTTTTGCCCTCCCTGATCGTCATCGGCCAAATCAGCGTGGAAATCCTCAATAACCTGGTGAGCGGCGTCCGGATCTTCGTGGGAAATAGCCATCAAGGTTTTGACCATGACCAGTCCATTGGTTATATAGTTGAAAAAGGCGGGAGTATAGTCATAATTCCCCAGGTCCACTTCGATGGCGGCCAGCATTTCATCGGCTTCCCCCAAAGCGCCTAAGTGCCAATGGATCATCCATTTCGAAAATTGCATCTGCAGGATACGTGTGGGCAGGTTTGCTTTCTTGGCCAGTGCCAGCCCTTCATCAAACAACTCCAGTGCTTCCGCATACCGGCCTTCGTATATGTAGGATCGTCCGATTAGCAGCATGTCCGCCAGGCGGTCGTTGTTGGTCTCTTCGAGATCCAATACCTGACGCAAATTGTCCCGCGCCTGGTCGTATTGGCGCAAAAACAGTTGGTTAAGGGCAATTTTCCGCAGTGAGATAGTGAACTTGGCGTTACGCTCGAAAGCCTGGGCGTAGAACTCGTTGGCCTTCTCCAGTTGGCCCATGGCGGTGTACAGGTCGGCCATGGAGTCGTAGGGGTTGGCCTCATCCGGGATCAGCTTAATGTACTTATCGAAGGCCTTCTCCGATTTTTTATATTCCCCTTTATTGAAATACAGGTAGCCCAGGTTATTAACGGCCGGAGCATAATTTTGGTCCAGCTTGACGGCCTTTTTCATCGCCGCCAGACTCTCAGCACTACGGTCGTTGCCATAGGCTAATCCCAACAGCCAGTGCGCCCGTTTATCCTTGGGGTATTTCTCAACCAGCTGCTCCATGAGCGCAACCCGCCTATCACGGTCGTCGTTTATTCCCGCCTGTTGAGCGAGTATCATCCACCGCTCACCCTCGCTGACCTGGGACGCCAGCCCCACCGCCCGGCGCAGTAAACGCTGGCCTTCCGCGGCGGAGGTAGCGGTCTGGGCGGCATACAAAAACGCCAGGGCGAACCGGGGGTCCTTTTCAGTGGCCAGGACAAAGTATTCGCGGGCTTCCAGGAGGCGTAGATTATCCGTCAGGGCCCGCCCGGAGATTAAATCAGCTCTGGCCTCCTCGGAAGAGGTGGTGATGGGGATGGTGGTCTCGGCGCCGCCGCAACCGGCTGACAGGAGAGCCGCCCAAAGAACATAAGGCCGGGTTGTCTTTAGGAGCTTTCGTGTGCGGTGCAATATTTCCATATATACTTTACCCCTTAATTCTGTTGCGGCCGGCAGGACCCATAGTGGGCCTGATTCCATTGCGGATATAAGAATAGCGCTTCACAGCAGCTCGGGGTACCAAGTTAATTCGGCCCCGCAGTTGGATCAAGCGTCGGCAGTTCCGCGGGAGCAACGATCCACCGGGTTCCTGCTTGGTTACCGGACCATCGGCGGAAACCACCGGCACAGCTCTTACCCATTCCGGCGCGGTCCTTCCTGACCATCAGGCGGCTTTCCTCCCTGCTCCCCATAGCCGTAGATTCCACCTGAGCTGTAAACCTGGTACTACTCATGAGTGAGCCGATGGACCTTACCCAAGCCTATAACTACGATTCCTTCGTCGCCGAAAAAATCGAGCGCTGGCTGAATTTCAGCGCCTCTCCTGCGCTGGGCCTGCCGGCCCCTGATTTCGAGCTCCAAACCCTGGACGCCGAGACCACCCGGCTCTCCGCTGTCTGGCGGTCAGCCGCTTACACCATCATTGAGTTTGGCAGCCTCACTTGACCCTACTGCGGGATGGCGGTGTCATCCCTCGACGGCCTGGCAGCCCGGTTGCGGGATCAGAAGGTGGCGGCAGTGTTCGTCTACACTCACGAGGCACACCCCGGCGAGCATTATCCGCATCATACCTCTTTCGAGCAGAAACTGGCCCACGCCCGGGAGTTCCAGCGGCGCTTTAAGGTCCAGCGGCCGATCCTGGTTGACAGCCTGGAGGGCACCTGCCACCGGGCCTACGGTTCCATGCCCAACATGTGCTGGATCATGGACCGGGCCGGGCGGCCGGTCTATAAGGCCGATTGGACCGACGCGGCCAGCGTTGAGCGGGCAGTGCTGGACCTGTTCGCCCGGGCCGACCGCCGCCGTGACACCCGTCTGCCCAGCGCAGCCTTTAAAGTGGAGCTACTGGAGTCACGCCCCCGGGACCAGGTGGCTTTCATGAAGGGGCTGGAGGTCGCCGGTCCTAAGGCGGTGGCTGAATTCAAAGCCTGGGCATTACGCTAAACGCGGTGGTTGAACCGGTCGAGCATACTGAAATCATATGAGGATATTGTTATGCGCATGACCCTGGCGCTGGGGTTGATGGCCGGGAATGGGACCGCCGGGAAGCAGGCCACCAGCGATTCCGGTGGGACGGCGTAAACCGGTCAGGGCAGCCGGCGCCTTCCGGGATATACCTGTACCAGCTGTATTCCGGTCAGCGCCGGTTGTCGGGCAAAGTTATTCTCATTAAATAGGTATTAAATGCGCCCAAACATTGCCCTGGCCCTGGCTATCCAAGTCCTGGCGGCTCAGGTGGCGCCCCAGGGCGCCATCCGGCCCACCCTGGACTCCGGGGGCCCCCTCCCGGCGGAGCAGGCGGCTTACGACGTGAACTACTACGCGCTGGACCTGGCCATCGATCCGGCTGATTCCTCTATCGCCGGTTCACTGCGCCTGGAGGCCACGGTTATCCACCCCCTGGACCGGCTGGTGCTAGACCTGGATGACCGCTTCGAGGTCACGGCAGTCATGGGCCCCGGTTCCGGCGACTCGCTGGCTTTCGTACATCGCCAGGGCCGGCTCACGGTGGGCTATAGGCAAACGATTCAGCCGGGGGAGCAGGTGGTGGCCACAGTATA
>JADFMC010000227.1 GCA_022564085.1 Fidelibacterota bacterium
TGCCCTGTTCCATGTGCGACCAGTATTCGAACTGCATCCCCAAGGAATCGAGGCTTTTGAAGTAATACCCCTCCACGTTGTTTCCACTGTCATCGTCATCGACCAATAATATAGAGGTCCGCCCAATGGGAGCGGAAAAACTGAAGGATTTCTGGTACCCGTCAGCACCGCTGACTTCCAGGGTGAAGACTACCCGGTGCGCGATAGCGCTGGCTGCGATATCGAACACCAAAGCCGTAGTGGTAGCATTTGCCAGAGGTTGAAGAGCGGTCACGGTGGCCTGGCTGGTGGTTACCCTCAAGGCATAATCGCTGGTACTTAAGGTTACCGTAAGGTTGGACGATACTCCGCCCAGAAACTGATTCTCAAGGATGGCGCGGCACTCGATTTTCTCGCCTGGTTCTAAGAACCCGTTCCCATTACCAAAGGCCGTATCGGAAAATACCAGCTGCGCGCCAATGTTGGGAGCTGTGGTGGAACTGTTTGTCAGAGCCCCATGGAGATTCATCCGGCCGTAGCCTAACAGGCCCACCAGATTGGCATTTTGAGCATCAATATTGTCGGCCCCCGCCAGCAGGCCCATCAGGATATCGTGGTTGCTTCTCTCAGGGAACTGGGCCTTTAATAAGGCCACACCGCCGGCCACCATCGGGCTGGACATCGAGGTACCGGAAATGAAACGGTAAGTATCGTTCCAATAAGTACTCAGAATATCTTCGCCGGGGGCAAAAATATCGACCCAGGTACCGTAATTCGAGAAGTTCGATACCTGGTCGTTCAGTTCGCTGGTAGACCCCACCGCCAATACGTGGTCGTAGGCCGCCGGGTAATAACGGGAGTCGCTGCCGTCGTTCCCGGCCGCCGCGATGATTATCGACCCCATCCCCCAGGCATAATCAATAATAATCTGGGCGGTTAAACTGGCCGAATTGTTGCCCCAACTCAGGCTGATAATATCCGCGCCGTTGTCGGCTGCGTATGCGATCCCTTCGTATGCCCACCAGATTGTGCCGAAGCCATCGGCATCCTTAAAGCCGACGCGCACCGGCATGATAGTCGTGTTCCAGCTCGTCCCGGCCACGCCGGTATCGTTGTTCGTTACCGCCGCGGCGATCCCGGAAACATGGGTGCCGTGGCCATCTCTATCGGTGGGATCGCGATCGGGCGGGCCGTAATCCTCACCGGGGTAAACATCGGCGGCAGCCACATCCACGAAGTCCCAGCCGATCAGGTCGTCGATATAACCGTTGGGAGTGCCGGTAAAGAGAGAATCATCGATACCATTGATGTCGCCCTGATCCAGCACCCAGTCGGAACCATTCCATTCAATGGTATGCCCGTCAAGGTCGGCGTCCTCCCCCAGGTTCTGCCAGATATGCTCCCGCAGGTCCACGTGGTCCCAATCGACCCCGGTATCGATGATCGCCAGAATGATGGACGAATCCCCCGGCTGGATCGACCAGGCGCTTTCGGCCATGATCCGGGCGAAATGGATTTGTTGGGTATAGAGCGGATCATTCGGGGCTACATCTACGAACGAAGGGTAGACCCGCTCGGCGTACTCCACCTGCGGATCGAGATTCAGGCGCTCCACCAGGGCGTCGGCATCAGTTTCGGTAGGTACCCGCAACGTGTATATTCGGGTGAGGTCGGTCCCACCGGGCCGCACAATTCGGGGGCGGGGATGGAATGTGCGCTGCACCGACTGGACGTTATGGCGGAGGAGTACGGCGTCCAGCCTGGCCATCCCGAAGGTCCCCGGCGTGGCGGTCATTTTGGCCCGATCCGGCTCGGTTCCGGCCACCAATTTCACCATCACTACTCCCGGGATCGGCCGGACATCACGGGGCGCGACCGCAAAGGGCCGGCCCATCAGGGGTGCTCCCTGCCCCGCCGATGGTGCGCGGGGCGCTACCTGCTTGGCTCCTCCCTCGGCCTGAAGGACAGCGATCAATATTGAAAACAGGATTGTGAATGTGCTCTGTGTATTCATTTATGTGATCCCCGGAATTTGAGATTCTGCACTTGGCCTAGACTACGCACCGAGATGTGCAGATTTGCCGAGAAGTTAATACCTGCCTTCAGCCCTGTTTCGTGTTGATCTTAAACTTGGCTGGTCGTACCGATCGGTGTGCTGTCCGGGTAAGTCCTGGAAGCGTCCGGCACTTCCTTCGATGGCCGCACTGGCGCAATGGACGGGTAGTATGCGTCAAGAAACCACATCAGAGCGGTTCGTGTTCCGAAAGGGGGCTTTTCTGTCGTCACAGGGACTATTTGCTTCTTGATCAAATCCTAACGGGCCCACCAGCCTGGCTCGTCAAAACTCGCAAGACCATTAATTATAGTCACTTACAAAGTCTTAAAACAACTGCGAAGATCTGCTAAGATCAATTTTTGGAACCAGATACGGCCCCCGACTTGTAGGTTGGTCCTACACATGGCACCGTGGCTGGGAGGTGATCGGTTCAAAGAGCCGCAAGTGAATAATAATTACCTGCCTTGAGCAGCAGCTATCATACTCAATAGCTCATCTGGATCGACTTCCCCTCTGGTGACACTTTGGCATGGTAATTGCCGATTTTACAGTAGCGATACTTAAGGAGTGATTGATTTCCAATCATTAGGCTGTGCCAACTCGATAAGGAATAAAAATGGCCGAGAAGTGAGAATGAAGGGCTACGGGAAATTAATGATTGCCGCTGACTAACGAGATATGTGGTCATTAACAGCAGCTGAAATCATTTACCACTACTAGGTCCCCATGCTCCGCTTTTCGGCAGGCAGCAAAAGGTTATTAAAAACGATTATTAAATCAGGGAATTAACTATGCGTTCAACACGATTGCAATCTTCGCGATCTTTTATCGGTCTGAGCCTCCTGCTGCTGGCCAGCGGGTTCTTCCTGACCAGCTGTAGTGAGCAGCCTCAGAGCATTATTTCTCCCGTGCCTCAGGAAGATGCCGCCCTTAGTGCCTCCCTGGCAAAGGCCGCGGGCGGTGGTCGGGTGTTTATCGTATTCGACGATGCTGCTGATCCCGCTCTGGTAGAGAGCCTTGGAGGCCAGGTAGTCTACAGCTACCACCTGGTACCCGCCGTGGCGGCGACGGGCCCTGCTAGTGTCTTTTCCGAGCTGGCGGGTCACCCCAGGGTCGTGCGTATCGAGCCCGACGGAGAGGTGCAGGCCATTGATGCCGAACTCGACAATACATGGGGGGCTAAGCACATCGGAGCCGGCGCCGTCCATGCCGGGGGCAACAAGGGGACCGGAGTGAAGGTCGGCATTCTCGACAGCGGGATCGACTATACCCACCCTGACCTAGATGCCAATTATGCCGGCGGGTATGACTTTGTGAACAATGACACCGACCCTATGGACGACAATGGCCATGGCACGCACGTGGCCGGCACCGTCGCCGCCGAGGACGATAATGCTGGCGTAGTGGGTGTGGCGTCGGAGGCCAGCCTGTATGCGCTCAAGGTTTTGAGTGCCAGTGGCAGCGGTTCCTGGAGCGATATTATCGCCGCCTTGCAGTGGGCTGTGGACAATGGGATACAGGTGACCAACAACAGTTATGGCAGCTCGCTGAATCCCGGTGGTACAGTGATGGCTGCTTTCGATAATTCGGCGGCGGCTGGAATCCTGCATGTGGCCGCTGCGGGCAACTCAGGCAACCCAAAGGGCAAAGGCAACAAAGTAGGATATCCGGCCAGATTCGAATCCGTGATTGCTGTGGCCGCAACCGACCAGAATGATTCAAGGGCAAGTTTTTCCAGTACCGGCGATGCGGTGGAATTGGCGGCACCAGGGGTAGCCATTAACTCCACCAAGCTAGGCGGCGGCTACGTCGAATTCAACGGCACTTCCATGGCCTCTCCTCATGTGGCTGGAACCGCAGCCTTGGTGATTGCCGCGGGCATCACAGATGCTAACGGGGACGGAAATATTA
>JADFMC010000228.1 GCA_022564085.1 Fidelibacterota bacterium
GATTACAAACGGCCGCCATCCGCGTGGATCCCGGGCGGCGATCAGCCCTTCCGGTGTCAGAATCAGCAATGAATAGGCCCCCTCCACCTGCGACAGGGCATCGACGGTCCGGTCCACCATCCGTTTGGCGCTGGACCGGGCCATGAGATGGATAATAATCTCCGTGTCGGTGGAGGTCTGGAAAATGGCGCCATCCCGTTGCAGCCGTAAGCGGGTGGCCTTCAAGTTGACCAGGTTGCCATTGTGGGCAATGGCCACCGGCTGGTTCTGGACATTGAAAAGCAGAGGACCCACATTTTTGGCATCCACCCCGCCGGTAGTGGAATAACGGGTATGGCCGATGGCCCGGCTGCCCGGCAGACTATCCACCACCTTGCGGTTTGAAAAAACGTCGGACACCAGCCCCTGGCCCATGTGGCGATGGGCGCCCCGGCCATCGATGGTGACAATGCCGGCTCCCTCCTGGCCCCGGTGTTGCTGGGCATACAGCCCCAGGTAGGCCAGGTTGGACGCTTCCGGATTACCGTAAATCCCTATTATGCCGCACATATAGCTTGGCCTCCCGCCATCAGCCGAATAAGGCTATCAGTTCCCGGACGAAGATGTAGGCCACAACGGTGCCGGCGATGGCAAAAATCGTTGTCACTATCCACCGATTGACTTCGAACCAGCGCGCACCGGCTTTAATCTCATCGGTAAACCTGACAATTCCCCAGCGCAGCAACACAAAGAAGGCGGTGAGCATCCCTCCCAGTGGCAACATGTATTTTGAAGAGACTTTATCCAGCAGGTCCATGAATGTTAAATCGGTGAAGGGGGCCAGCAGATTGAAGCTGCCGTTGGACAGCGACGCCAGTACGCCGATGAAGGCGATTACGCCGCCGAAGGTGTAGGTGGCCTTTGAGCGGCTCCAGCCCTTTTCGTCGATGAAGTAGGCCGTGACCACTTCCAGAATGGAGATGGCGGAGGTGAGGGCCGCCACGAACAGCAGGCCAAAGAACATTACGGCGAAGATGGCGCCGCCCGGCATCTGTGGAAACAACGACGGCAACACTACAAATATCAAACCGGGGCCTTCGGCGGGATTCTGGCCCAGGGCGAAGACCGCCGTAAAGATAGCTACCCCCGCCAGCATCCAGCCGATTGCAGTATATCTGAGTCCCTGCCTAGATAGCTGCCATAGGTGATCATAGTGCCCATGCCCAATGAAATGGTGAAAAATGAATGCCCCAGGGCCAGTACCACCGCGCTGGCGTCAAGATCGCCCCATTTGGGCCAGAAGAGGAATCGCAATCCCTCGCCGGCGCCCTCCAGGGTGACGCCCCGGACCACCAGCAGCAACAGGATGCCCAGCAGCACCGGCATAAGAATTTTGCTCCACCGTTCGATACCGGCCTTCACGCCCTGGTTGATGATCAACACGCACAGCCCCATGAACACCAGGTGCCAGAGCACCGGACTGATCGGGTTGGTGACAAATGCGTTAAAGGCCTGGGCGGCCGAGTCGTCCACTGCGAAATCGCTGAACGCGCCGGTGAGCGCCAACATGGTGTACTTTAAGGTCCACCCGCCAACCACACTGTAGAATGACAGGATGGTGAAAGCCGAGGCCACCCCCAGCAGTCCCACAAATTTCCAGGATGAATTGTTCGAGAGGGCCTTGAAAGCCCCCACCGGGTTTAGCTGCGTCCGGCGGCCGATGGAAATTTCCGCCATTAAGATCGGCAGCCCCACGAAGAGGATACAGATCAGGTAGACTACGGTGAATGCGCCGCCGCCGTGCTGGCCGGCCATGTAGGGGTATTTCCAGATGTTCCCCAGCCCCACGGCCGAGCCGGCCGCCGCCATGATAAAGCCGGCCCTGCTGCCCCACTGTTCACGCGGTTTGGCCATCATTGCTCCTCGGTGCCTGTATTTTCATCAATTATTATCTGTTCGGTGGAGTCCTGTGGAAAGCTGTCCAGGTGGGCATCCACGTAGGCGTCCACCATGGCATACAGGTACGTTCCCACCACCCACCAGGCATATTTATTCCGTACGGTAATGTAAGGGTTGTGCGTAGCGGCAGGCTCCTCCTTGCGAAACTCCTCCACATTATCCCGGTTCTCCTGGAACTTATTCACGAAGTAAATCTCCGCCGCAATCAAGCCGATCATCTTTATCCAGGCCCGGTTGTAGGCCTGCCCACCGCCGATAATGATGGACGACACCAGCGCCTTCCGGGGCTCCCTGGCGGTCCTGGTGGTGTCCGCATTGGCGTCCTGGGCGGCCGTCGTCTGCCCCATGATCGGCAGCACCAATAATAAGATGGCAAGCACCACGATACGCTTCATGGGAAACTTGGGACTGGTGGCTTGGGGCTAGAGGCTAAGAACCAAGATTTCACAAAGATGCGCATCCTACGATTTACGGGGTTCCAGGGAGTGGTTAAATCCCCTGCGCATTTTACCAATGCTATCAAGTTGATTGAGAAGATTTTATCCGGCTAGTCAGATTGCGACCCTCTATCTTCTTAAATACTGCCAATTGCCAGGCTCGCACGAGGCTACGCCGAGGCCTGCCGACTGTTGGAGTGTAGCGGAAATCCCGCCAACGGCCTGCCCGGCCAGGGCGGGACCACTTTCCTCAGGCCCCAGCCCCAAGCCCCCAGCCTCAATCCTCAAGCCTCCTCTTTCACCGCAATAGCTTCGATCTCAAGTTCGGCCCCCAAAGGCAACGCCGCCACCTGCACTGCCGACCGGGCCGGCGGGTCTTCCTTAAAGTACCGGGCGAACACCTGGTTCAGCGCCGTGAAGTTGCCCAGGTCGGTGACGTATACGGTGAATTTCACCACCTGGTCCAGGCTGCTGCCGGCACTGGACAGAATCCCCGACAGGTTGTGCAGCACCTGGGTAACCTGCTCCTCAAAGGAACCGTCAATCAATTTGCCGGTGGCGGGATCGATGGGCAATTGCCCGGCGGTGAAAACCAGATTTCCCCAGCAGACCCCCTGGCTGTAGGGGCCTAAGGCCTGGGGGGCCTTATCGGTGTGGATTACGGTGCGCATGGATGACCTAAAAGTTACGAGTTACTAGTTTCGAGTTACGAGCTTGAGAGAGATGGGATTGCATACTCATTTTCTGCGAACCAGCTTTCCTAGCCCACGGCGACTTCTGCGGGGCAGGCTGCCATAAGCCATGATCACTGCAACACACTTATCAAACAGGTGCCCAGTGTCCTGATCCAGGGAACGCCGGCTATCTTTATTTGGTATCGAGTTTAAGGAAATTCAAGGGCGGTAAGATATGATTATTGCGGGGCACTGGCCGAAGATGGGCATAAGAATTCACAGCCCCGCCAACGGCGGCGGTTTATTTGATTAAGCGAGGTGGTTGACCGCCTCGCACCCTTCGTATAAAGCTCACCCGTCCCGGTTAATCGCCAGGGATACCCAGGCTACCGCCTCAGTCTATATATCGTTTCCGGGGGGTGTAACGGTTAGGTGAATAAACGGCGCCGAAACGCTCCAACCAAATATTCAAAACCAAATTTATGCCACGTATGCAGGCGTCCGACTTGGTACCCGGATTAGGCGTAGCATCCTTTACCTAAGTTTGCTATCACCCGTAAAATTACGGCCAATAATGAGGAATTAATCTGTCGCAGCCAGCTTGGCTTGTCACTCCTGTTTTTGAGGCACGTTAGAGTTGAAGCAATCGCGGAAAATCTTCCAAGAACCATCGACCTGCCTTTCCAAGATGGTCAAGTATTTACCATCAATATCAATTGTCTCGCCCCCTGCCTTGGGAGTCAAAATCGCCGTGTAAGTACCCCGAGCAAACGCCCAGTCTCCAGCCACCCTGACTTCCTCGTTAGTGATGCCCATGTTGAAGGTGAACTGATCCAATACGCCTTTG
>JADFMC010000229.1 GCA_022564085.1 Fidelibacterota bacterium
GGACAAAGTGGATACCAGTAATGTTTTGTATGTAGCCCCCCGCAGCTTTGGCCAGAAAATTGAAGAGAAGACTCGGGTACTCCCGCGTGTGAGCCTCAGTTTGAACCAGCGAGCATTGATCCAAACCCGTAAGGGCCGGAAGCCCCAGTGGTATAACAATATCAATTACTCATTCAGCAGCAGCCTGAATAACCGGCAGTCGGTTTTCTGGCAGGCGGACAGCGTTACAGCCGATTCTCTTTTCTGGCGGGATAAGAAAACAGTGCTTAATAACACATCGGCCAGAAACAACATTAATCTCAGCTCACAGCAGAATCTATTCAAGTACCTTTCCACCACGATTGGTGTTGGGATTGTACAGGCCTGGTCGCCCAGCTATCGCCTCGCAGAGCTGGATGACCAGGGAGGAATCAAGTATAAAGAGGTTCAAAAATTCACGCCTCGGCACACCGGGACGCTATCCATTGGGGCCCAGACTAATATCTATGGCCTATTACCTCTTCGAATAGGGAACCTGCGGGCTATCCGCCACATAATTAAGCCCAGTATCACCTACAGTTACTCGCCCGATTTTTCCAAGCCGATTTTCGGCTGGGACCCGGGCTATTATCAAATTGACCCCAAGGGGAATCGCTATGATAAGTTTCAGGGATCCACTATCGGCGGTACTCCGGCTTCCGAACAGAAGGCCATAAACCTGTCGCTCTCCAATCGTTTTCAGTCAAAACGGGAGGTGGAGAATGAGGAGGTCAAGGCCGATCTACTTGATTGGGTTATGAGTACATCGTATAGTTTTACAGCTGACAGTTTCAATCTGGCTCCCATTCGCTCTTCTTTCCGCTCGCCATTTCTCCGGAAATTGAAGCTGGATATCTCCATGGTGCACGATATATATGCCTGGGATCAAGAGGCCAGCCGGAAAATTAACCGGGTACTGCCCTTTCCCCGACTGGCCCGCATGAACGCTAACACGACGTTCAGTTTTTCAGGGACACGCTTTATTCCGATTTTTGAAGATACGGACGAGGACACTATAATGGCCGTCGACACCCTCGGTATAGAGGGGCCGGAGCAGCTCTCTATCAAGCGGGAGGTATCTAAGCCCACTGTAAGTGCCGGTAACCTATGGGAAGCCCGTTTCACCCTGCGCTATCAGTTGCAGCCCTCCCTGGATCCCAAGAAACGCGAAACATTTTGGATGGGCGGCAATGTTAAGACCAGTATCGGACCAGGCTGGAAAGTGGGCTATTCGGCTAGGTTCAATATGCTGACCCAAGAGCTGGTGCACCATGATCTAAACTTATATCGCGAGCTTCATTGTTGGGAATTTGCCTTCAGCTGGACGCCCTCAGGACCGGGCCGCGGGTTTCTATTGCGTATCAATGTCCGAGATGCCGACCTCCAGGATATAAAGTACGAGTCGCGCGGGGGTACTCAGAATCTTTTGGGTGGGTTGAGGTAAATCGGAATACGCCGGTGGTGATAATGCTTGGAAATATCTCTCCGGCCAATTCAATTTAGGCTGTATCTATGACCGTCTCAAGATTGCTATCCAAAGAATTTGTAGTACTGCCGTTGCAGGCCCAAGATGCTGAAAGTGTCCTGCGTGAGCTACTTTCTACTCTCAAGGAAGCCGGGATTATTGATTCGCCCGATCGTTGCCTCCAGACTATTCTGAAGCGCGAACGGCGAATGAGTACCGCTGTTGGAAAGGGTATAGCTTTGCCACACGGCTTGAGCAATGAAATAGACGAGGTCCAGGTAGTACTCGGTATCTCTATTGATGGCATTGAGTTCCGGGCGGTTGACAATCTGCTATGTCATATTTTTATATTACTGGTCAGTCCTGAAAGCCAGCCGGAGAAGCACCTGAAACTGCTTAGCCGCTTCACCAAACTGCTAAGGGATGGTGTCCTGCGGTCCGCTTTAATGGAAGCCCGTACCCCGGATCAGGTGCTTGAACTTCTGAGCGAGCGGGAAAACCTGGCCGATGAGGACTCTCTTTGACGCCAGTGGATGTTTCACTCGCGCCGGCAGGTATGCCATGAAAATCAGGGCCGATAGGATATCCCCGGGCGTTGGCTGCCTGGTCAGTGCCTGTCTCAAAAATATACAGAGGTAACGAGACCATTAGCCAGTCGGTGCCGAGAATCAAGGGGGTGCGGGACATTCTACCCGACGAGACCCCCGTTTGGCGTTTCCTGGAGCAGAAAATTCATGCTCAGGCGGCGGCTTTCGGCTACCGGGAAATCCGCACTCCAGCCTTCGAAGCAACCGAGCTGTTTGTCCGCAGTGTCGGCTCGGAAACCGACATCGTTAATAAGGAGATGTATTCGTTCACTGATCAGGCCGGCAAAGGTTTGACCTTAAAACCGGAACTCACCGCGCCGGTAATCAGGGCCTACATTCAAAACAATCTTCATCGTGAAGCGCCACTCACGCGGCTCTATTATATTGATGCTCTCTACCGCCAGGAAAGGCCGCAGAAAGGCCGGCTGCGTCAATTCCACCAGTTTGGCGCTGAGGCTATCGGCTCGCCGTACCCCGAACAAGACATTGAGATTATCACCCTGGCTTACGATATTTGCAGCGCCTTCTGCTCCGACTTAACAGTGCGACTTAACACTATTGGAGATCCCTCGTCCCGCAGCACTTTTTTGGAGCTGCTCCGTAAGTCGCTGGAGCCCCATAGTGCTGCGTTTGGTCCGCTGGATCGCCGGCGGTTGCAATCAAATCCATTGAGGCTGTTCGACAGTAAGGATGAGCACACCCAGGATTTGCTGGACCGTTTCGCCCCCCGGATCCACGAGCATGTCTCGTCTGAGGATGCCGAGCACTTCGCAACGGTAAAATCCGGGTTGGAGGCGTTGGGGCTACCGGTGCTGCACGACCCGAAACTGGTCCGCGGCCTGGATTATTACACCCGCACTACCTTCGAGATCATCTCCCCGCACTTGGGCGCCCAGGATGCGCTCTGTGGTGGTGGGCGCTACGACCGCTTGGTTGAGGATCTGGGCGGCCCCAGCGTGCCGGCCGTGGGCTTCGCTGCCGGAATTGAACGCTTGTTGATTGCTGCCGGCGGGGAGTTGCCGGGCCAAGTGCCTCCCAATCAAGTGGATGTCTACTTAGTTTCAAAAGGCGACCGGTCAACTCAGCCGGCCATAGAGCTGGCAGCCAAGTTGCGCAAATCCGGCTACGTAGTAATTATGGAAACACTACGCCGCAGTATCAAGGCCCAGTTCCGCGAGGCCAATCGCACTGGCGCCCGGGCAGTACTTATATTGGGCGACGATGAGATCGCAGCCGGCTCCGTTACCCTAAAATTGATGGACAGCGGGCACCAGGAAACAATATCGCTTGACCGCGCGACCGATATCTTGGGGGACTACCTGCGCCCCGAGCGCCCGGTTGACGGTGGTTGATCGGGCAGGTGTTTTTACTGCCCCCAGGCAATGTCGCTAGCTCTATTTGACTTCCGTTAGATATGCCTTCCGCCAAAGAATTAAAGGATCTTCGTCTTCTCCGGCATAAAAAATACCGCCAGGCCCAAAGGCGTTACCTGATTGAGGGGCCCCGCCTGATAGTTGATGCCCTGGCATCCGGCGCACCTGTTAGCCAAATTTTCTACACCGCCGATTTCACGGAATCTGACTTTTGGCACGAAATTAGCTCCGCTGTCGCAGCTCCGGGCATCACTTTGGTTGAGATTACGCCATCGCAGGCTGGCTTACTGCGTACCACGCGGCATACACAGGGCGTTTTTGCCGTTTTACCCCTGCCGGAACCCACCGAGGACCCCAATCGGCTGTTAGAAGCGCCCATACTGGTGCTCGATGACATCTCCGACCCCGGGAATTTGGGTAC
>JADFMC010000230.1 GCA_022564085.1 Fidelibacterota bacterium
CGTGCCTGCCTGGTTCAGGGTAAAAGGGAGCGGGCGGCACAGCTTTATAAGCAGGCCAGTGAGGTGCGTCCCGAGGATTTCCAGGCGCCAAGTTTTCTGGCCACAGTCTATACCGGGCTGGGCCGGGCAGCTGATGCCAAGGCGGCCCGCAGGAGGGCCCTGGATATCATTGAGCAGCGTCTGGAGCTGAACCCCCACGATACCCGGGCCCTTTACTTTGGGGCTAGTGCCCTTGTGGAGCTTGGTAAGCGGGACGAGGGATTGTCGTGGGCCAAGCAGGCATTAGAGATGGAACCGGATGAACCAGGAGTCTTATACAATGTAGCCTGCGTCTACTCCCTGGCAGGGGAGATCGAAGACGCTATCGACTGTATCGAAAAAGTGCTGGGCGCCGGTTTAAGCAACAGGGCCTGGGTCGAGCACGATTCCGATCTTGATCCTTTGCGCAGCAATCCGCGCTTCCAGGCCTTGCTGGCGGGAATGAAATAGCGTGCCAACCGCTACACCTTTTCGCTTTCGGTATCCGTAACTTGCAGTCCGT
This sequence comes from Fidelibacterota bacterium, assembly GCA_022564085.1. Classification (GTDB taxonomy): domain Bacteria; phylum Fidelibacterota; class Marinisomatia; order SCGC-AAA003-L08; family TS1B11; genus JACZSB01. Next base: position 542 of record JADFMC010000230.1, read on the forward strand.
TTTGCCACCGCCTTCGCGCGCAACCTTTCGTCATTTAGGCAGGAGAACCAGCTATGTCCTACGTCAAGCAAGTCGAGCATACTCCCAAACCTGATTTCACCCGCCCGCTGGATTTTCTGGCGCTGGGAGTATTTAAGGACAAGGGATTACAACCTGGGCACCAGGCAGTGGATGGCGCTCTGGACGGCCTGTTGGGCAAGGTGATCGAGCGCGGTGATTTCAAGGGGAAAAAGGGTGATTCCCTGGTGCTGTTCACCGGCGGTCCGTTGGCGCGGGTGGCCCTGGTGGGTCTGGGTGAAACTAGCAAATTCACCACCGAAGTGGCCCGGTTGGCGGCCGGTAACGCAGTGGGGTTGGCTATCAAGCATAATCAGCCCGGTTGTGCCCTGTTAGGCTTCGAAACCGAACTGCCGGCGGAGGAGCTCACCCAGGCCATGGTGGAGGGGCTGATCCTCGGCTCGTATCGCTTCCAGGACTATAAAAAGCCGGAAAAGGATGATAAAGTCTTGGATCAACTGGCGCTATACGGTCCGGCCGAAAGCGACAGCCTGGTTCGAGGAAATATTACAGCCACCGCCGTCTGCTTTGCCCGGGACCTGCAAAACCATCCCGCCAATATTATGACCCCCACCCGGATAGCCGAGGCGGCTGAGGAGATCGCCCGGTCGCCGCGCATGAGCTGCCGGGTATTTGACCGTGAACAGTTCACCAAATTGGGCATGGGCGCTCTGGCCGGAGTGGCCCTGGGGGCCAATCAGCCACCTAAGTTCATCATTATGGAATATAAGGGCGGACCGCAAGGCGCTGCACCGGTGGCGCTGGTGGGCAAGGGTCTGACCTTCGACTCGGGCGGCATCTCCATCAAGCCGGCGGACAGGATGGACGAGATGAAGTTTGATATGTCCGGGGCGGCCACCGTGCTGGGGATCATGCGAGTGCTGGCTGAACTGCAACCGGCCATCAACGTGGTGGCGGCAATTCCCAGCACCGAGAACATGTCCGGCGGGTCGGCCCAGCGTCCCGGAGATATTGTTACCGCTTATAACGGCAAGACCATCGAGGTCCTCAACACCGACGCCGAAGGCCGCCTGATCCTGGCTGACGCCCTGTCCTACGTGGTGGACCGGCACAAACCGGTTGCCATCATTGACTTTGCCACCCTCACCGGCGCAGTGCTCATAGCCATCGGGCACCGGGCCACCGGCATCATGGGCAACAATGAAGACTTGCTGGCAGATGTGCAGCGGGCATCGGCAACTACCGGTGAACGGGTGTGGGAACTGCCACTGTGGGAGGAGTACTCCGAAGATATCAAATCTAAAGTGGCGGACATAAAGAACATTGGCATGGCCCGCCTGGCCGGCACCATCGCCGGGGGCGTCTTCCTTAAGGAGTTCGTTGGTGAGACCCCCTGGGTGCACCTGGACATCGCCGGTACCGCCTGGCAGGACAAGGACCAGCCCTATACACCCGGCGGCGGCTCGGGCGTGGCCGTCCGCATGGTCACGCAACTCATTCTTGATCGCTGCTCATAGGGGGCAGGTGATTCAACCTGCACCGCATGAACCAAGCCGGCACTGGGTTCTACCACCACCAACAGCATAATTCGCGTTACGTCCGACCGGGCGGTGCGCTATTTTAACAGTACTTCAAGAGGAGAAGTATATTGTACCGGCATGTATAAAAAGCTGGGAAAGGAACGGACATGCGAAAAGGGCTGATCACCACCCCCGAAACCCCGCAGATAGTCGACGACGAACTGTATAATCTTCTACGGGAGGAGCGAATCGACGAGTTCAATACCCGCCGGTCGAAGGACAGCGACTACGATTTATCAGGATTGGACTTCCGGGGGCTGGATTTGAGGGGATTGGAAACCAAGGGGGTCAACTTCGAGAACAGCTATTTCCGGCAGGCCAATCTGGCCGGCCTGAATCTGAGCCATTGCCGGCTGGAAGGGGCCAGCATTCGAGGTGCTAATATCTCCGGCGTCCTGTTCCCCATGGAACTGACCCCGGAAGAGATTGTCATGTCGCTCAACCATGGCACCCGCATGCGCTACAACCGCTGACCAAAACGGGATCAACCCATTGCCCGGCCCGATCCCGCTAAGGTAAATTTGCGGCGGCGGTGTAGCTCAGCTGGTTAGAGCAGCGGAATCATAATCCGCGTGTCGGGGGTTCGAGTCCCTCCACCGCTACTGACGGAAGACCCCCCCTCCTCTCGACGAGAGGCGGAGGTTCCTGTTTCTGGGTCTTTAAGACGTTCTACAGGTGGGTTTGAGACCTCTATGGCACTGTTTTGTGGCACTGTTTTTGGGAGCTCCACAAGTCTTTCAGCCCCAATTTCTGACTTTGCCACCCTGCATGCCATCGTGACCAGGTACTCACCCAGATCAGAGGCCATCTTGCGCTGTCCTTCGTAATCTGTTGCGAGGTAGTGGGCTTCCGTCACCTGAATCGAACTGTGGCCGATGAAATCTTTTACGTTCTCCGTACTGTAACCCAAATCATTTCTCAAAACGGTCAGGCATGTTTTGCGGAGATTATGAAGTGAGACATCGGGTATTCCGGCCGCCAATAGAGCTCGCAGCCAAATCGTCCGATACCGGACAATCACTGTCCGGTATCGGACAGTAAAATAACCCTATCGTGGGTCTTGAGGCAATCGTCCCCTCGGTAACCTGGTTGGCACAGCCATTGCTTGATACCCACCAGGTAACGTCGCATGACAGTGGAATCACTACGCGCCCAATCTAAATCAAATAATATGCAGGACCCCGTAGCGGCGCTGGCCAACGGCATGGACCGGCCCAGTGGGCAAACGTATCGACATCGATGGTGAGGTCGACAAGGGTGTTGTGGTTGGTGTGCTCAAAGACTTCCACATGAGTTCCCTGCACCGCCCCATAGAGGCCCTGGCGGTGGTTTTGGCGCCACGCTGGGAGATGATGTCTATTCGCATCGACTCCGCCGATGTAGCGGGAACCATGGCATTTCTGAAAAGCAAATGGGAATCATTTGAAAAGAACGCTCCCTTTGAGTATGAATTTCTGGATGAATCATTTGCACGATTTTATTCAGGTGAGCAACGGCTGGTATCAACCGTCAGACTTTTCTCCGCACTGGCGCTGGTGGTAGCGGCGCTAGGACTTTTTGGATTGGCGGTCTCCGCAGCCGAGACGCGCACGCAGGAGATCGGTATCCGCAAAGTGCTGGGGGCCTCGGTCTCCAGCATCGTTGCCCTGCTGTCCAGCGAGTTTGTCAAACTTGTCGTCATCGCCAACCTGTTCGCCTGGCCGGTTGCGTGTTACGCCAT
>JADFMC010000231.1 GCA_022564085.1 Fidelibacterota bacterium
GATTGAGCTACGAGTTGAAAATCCCCTTAAAGGCCGGCCCCAATTGGCCGCTGGACCTGCAACCCGCTGACAGCCAGCGCCTGGGTATCGGCCTGGAAACCACCGATTTTAGTCGCGGCAACCGCGCGGGGAGCAGGCGCTCCGAGGGTATGCGGCCGCCGGGCAGGGGTGGTCCCGGCCTCGGTGGGCGCGGCGGTTCTGGTGGGCGGCCGAGGCGTGGTGGCCGCAGGCCCGGCGGGCACCGTCCCGAGCCGCTGGACTTGTGGCTTAGGGTGACATTGGCCCAGCCGCCAGGCTAGTTGCTGGCGATACCGATCACGCCGCACCCCACCCGGGGACCGGCGGCTCCCGAAGGTTGGGACGTAAAGTCGTCCGGGCCACCATGGACTACCACGGCCCGGCCAATAATCGAATTCGGCCCACTGAAAGCCAATTGTGAATCCACCATATCCAGCTCCACAATACCGTGCTCATCAGCGGTGATATTACCTAGATCGCCCACGTGTCGCTCGGCACTGGTGGGGCTTGCGTGAGCACTATTGGCCGGGTTGAAATGCCCCCCGGCGGAAGAGCCGTCCGGCGCGCTGCAATCGCCGTACTGGTGGATGTGAAAGCCGTGCTCACCAGGTGTCAACCCCTCCAGGCGACCCGTTACCCTGATCCCCTGATCGGTGGCCTGAAAGGTGATCTCCCCACTAACGGAACTGCCGGCGGTAGCCATTACTACCGCAATAGCCTTAGCCACCGTGGGTGTGGCCTGATCGCCACTACCCGCCTTGCCGCAGCCCACCACCGCAACCATTACCAGTATCGATATCCATCGTATGTTCATCGCTGCCTCCCAAAATTATTGAACAGGTTTAGCTTCAACCGGGTGACCACGCGGCTCCCAGCCCATATCACGCTGATTGACAGACTAAATTTAACGGCCTGCCGGGAGGCAATGGGGGGTAACATCACCCTTTTGCCGCTCCCTGCTATCATGGTGCACACCCGTGACAACCTTTTCGCAATCCGGCCAGTCTATATACTCAAATTGCCCATTCCCCTGACCGGGACGGCCAAATTAAAATGTTTTCGATCAGTGCAAATATCACCGGTTACTTTCTGAGGCGGCTTCCTCAGCACCTGCTTACCATCGGCCTGGTGTTGGCAGTCCTGGCCTGTCCGGACCCGATCGCTGCGCAAGATTTGGGGCGGGTCTCCGGCTACCTGCGAGATGGCGGGTCGGGCGAACCGCTGAGGTATGCCAACGTAGTGCTGGAGGGTACCGGCCTGGGTGCGGCCTCCGATGTACACGGCCGATACCTCATCATGGACATACCACCGGGGAATTATCGCTTGAAGGTGATGATGCTCGGCTACGCCACCGAGGCGCAGGAGCTGGTCATGACCCCCGGCGCCGACCTGCGATTGGACCTGGAGCTGGCCGTGGAAGCCATTAGTACCGAGGGTGTAACAGTCACCGCCGAACGCGTGCGCTTTGAGCAGGTGGTGGAAGTAAGCCGGGTGAACCTCTCGCTACGGGAGATCAAGGCCACCCCCGCCCTGATGGAGGCCGACCTGTTCCGCACGTTGCAACTGATGCCCGGGGTGCGCGCCACCAACGACTTTTCCTCGGCCCTGGTAGTACGCGGTGGCAGTCCCGATGAGAACCTGATCCTGTTGGATGGCATTGAGGTTTACAACCCCTTCCACCTGGGTGGCATCTTCTCCACCTTCAACACCGATGCCCTGGCCGAGGCCGAGTTTATGGCGGGAGGCTTCCCCAGCCCGTACGGCAACCGCAATTCCTCCGTTTTGGAGATTACATCCAAGGAAGGTAATTCGAAGGGGGGACGCTTTTTCAAAAATTCCCAGCTGGGCCGCTATTGGAACCTGAGCCAGGCCCAGGGGGAAATTTCTCTTTTAAGCAGCAAGCTGCTGTTGGAAGGCCCCATTCTCAACGGCTCCTGGATGCTGGCCTGGCGCCGCACCTACTACGACCAACTGGCCAACCTGTACTATTGGTACAAGGACCAGGACCCTTTGGGCTCCTATTACTTCCGGGACCTGCACGGTAAAGTCATCTATAATTTCTCCCCCACCGACCGCCTCATACTGGCAACCTATCAGGGCCGGGACTTTGCTTTTATAGAGGTTGATGAAGACGAGAGCGACGTGGGCGTGAATCTTAATTGGGGCAACACCACCCGCAGCGCCCAGTGGCGCCACGTACCTAATTCCCGCTTCGTCTCAGTTTTATCGCTGGCCAATACCCGCTATGACTGGGACCTGAATGTGGGTATCACCCAGAGGGATACGCTGGCCGGCGAGACCAGTACCGATATCATCCAGACCGTGGAACTGCGCGACTGGACCCTGAAGGAACGCCTGGACTGGTTTGTGAATGCCAACCATACCATCACCACCGGCTTTGAACTGAAAGCCTTGTCAATGGGCATCCTCCAACAGTTTGGCGACATTACTTTCATCGATCAGGAGCAGAACCCCTATATCCTGAGCGCTTTTCTGCAGGACAGATGGGAGCTCAATCCCCGGCTGAGCGTGCAGCCCGGGCTGCGATTATCCAAGTACGAGCTGCACAACCAACTCTATCTGGAACCACGTATGGGCTTCAAGTTCATGGTTACCGATGACCTGGCCTTGAAGGGCAGTTGGGGTATCTATAAGCAGTTCCTGTTCACCAACAGCAGCGAGGACGCAATCTTGAATTTCGTCGACTTCTGGCTGCCGGTGCCCAAGGCCAACCGGGCTCAGTCAGCCCAACATTTCATCGTCGGCCTGGAGCAGTGGATCGGGGCCGGTTTCTACACTTCACTCGAAGCGTATTACAAACCATACGACAATATCCTGGACACCAATCCCAGGAACGATCCCGCCCGCGAGGACGACGATTTTATCGAAGGCACCGCTACCGCCTACGGCATTGAACTATTGATCAAGAAATCGACCGGCAGACTATCCGGTTGGCTGGGATACACCTATGCCCGCCTGGAAAAGGAGGTCGACTTCAACAACGACGGCGAGATTGTGTGGGCCGACGGGGAACGTTACAGCCCCAAGTACGACCAACCCCACACTCTGAATGTGGTGGCTGCCTACCGGCTCACCAAGAAAAATTCCTTCGGCCTAACCGTTTCGCTCAGCAGCGGCCAGCCCTATACTCCAGTCTGGGGGAAAACCTACACCCAGAGCGGCATGGGGGATTTCCTGAACCCCTATGCCGACCTGCAGACCATTCCCGGCAGGAAGAACTCCGCCCGCATTCCCACCTATTTCCGGCTCGACGTCAGCTGGACCCGGGATGTCCGCTGGTTCTGGGTGGATGGCAAATTCAAATTACAGGTGATCAACGCCACCAACCATTTCAACACCCTGATCTACTTCTGGGATCATTCCCGGTCGCCTTCGGAGGTGACCGCCGTGGGCATGTTCCCCTTCCTGCCCAGCCTTTCCTGGGAGTTCCAGCTGTGAACCGGGCCCTGCCACTGCTGGGGTTAGTACTGTTGCTGGGTTGCCAGGAACAATTGTCCATCGCCGAGTTTGAGGACGAATTTCGCGACTACCGCAGTGAATTGCGCATCGAGGCGATCCTGGACCCGGTGAACCCGTGGAACTCCATCGTCCGGGTGGATCGTACCATTTTAATCACTGACACCACTTTATTCAACGGCCGCGATGACGACGGTGATTGGACACTGGCCGACGACGTTGGTGCTGACGGCATCGTTGGGGTGACAGACGGCTTCGGTCCCCCGCCGGACGAGGGCGAAGGCAATGGCCGTCCCGACCCGGGCGAGCCCCACGTGGACGAGTACGACGAAATCCTGCCCCAGCTGCACGATTCCACCGCC
>JADFMC010000232.1 GCA_022564085.1 Fidelibacterota bacterium
ACTATCAAGCTCTCATGGGGGATCAGCGACAGTTCAGATAAAGTGAGCCCGGCAGGCCTGGGGAACTGTGAGGAAAGTAGCACCTGGCCTGAATCATTCAATGATGATAAATCTAAAGTTTGCTCCCGGCCTTCAAAATTAATGACGACTAGCACTCGCTGCCCTTCAGCACTGCGAATATAAGCCATTACGCCCGCCGGCAGCTCTTCCACAAATGCGAAATCACCACGATGCAAAGCCGGCATTGCCCGTCGCAACTTTAATAAGGCTTGGTAGAAATTGAGCGTCGAAGCCGGGTCACGCTGTTGGGTGGCCACGTTGACCTCCTGATAGTTGCCGGCAATTGGCAGCCACGGCTCTCCACCCCCGGCGGTGAAAAACCAGCGTTAGGCGCGGCCTCCCATTGCATTGGGGTGCGTTCAGAGTCCCGGCTCAGGTTCAATTCAGGCCTATCTTGGCCCCACGGGTCTTGCCTGCGCCCTGCCGAAACATCGACATCTTCCATGGCCAGCTCGTCGCCGTAGTACATCGTCGGAATGCCCCAGAGAGTCAAAAGTAACATGGCGGCTGAACGATGATTCTGCGGCCCGAAGCGAGTGGCAAAACGATGTACGTCATGACTGCCAAATACGAAGTTGGGCGCCGCTCCCGCCGGCATGGCCGCATAGTAAGCGGAGATAGCTTGCTTCATCTCCGCCGCATTCCAGGGCATCATGGTACCCATTAGATTATAAGGAATGTGAAATTCATCCAGGCTGGTACCGTAGTACTTAACCAGTTCAGCCGGCTGGAAAGCCCAGGTTTCTCAAATCATGACCCGTTCTCCATCGTAACTATCAAGGAGATTGCGAAATCCGCGTAAAATCTCGTGGATTTCGGGTTGATGGGCGGTAAAAACAGGTTCCAGCCGCAGACCGAAGGCCAGGTAAGGACTGTCTTGTTTAATGGGTGGATTATCCGGGAACTCAGCATGCTTGATGCAATGTATGACGGCGTCCATCCGGAAGCCGTCCACACCTTGGTTCAGCCAGAAATGGAGCACATCATGCATAGCCTCAACCACTTCGGGATTACGCCAATTGAGGTCAGGTTATTCTCTTAAGAAGAGATGCAAATAGTACTGTTGCGTTTGCTGATCCCATTCCCAGGCTGGGCCGCCGAAAATCGCTTCCCAATTATTCGGTGCGCTGCCGTCGGGTTCGGCGTCCTTCCAGATGTACCAATCTCGCTTGGGATGATCGATAGCAGAGCGCGACTGGATGAACCATGGATGCTGATCGGAGGTGTGATTGGGTACATAGTCCAACACCACCCGTAGGTTACGTTCATGGGCCGCTGCCAAAAGTTTGTGGAAGGTCGCCAGATTCCCAAACATGGGATGCACGTCCTTATAGTCCGAGATATCGTAGCCATAGTCCCGCATTGGAGAGGTAAAGAATGGTGAGATCCAGATAGCATCGATACCCAGTGCCACCAGGTAATCGAGCTGGTCAATAATCCCTTGCAAGTCACCAATACCGTCGCCATTACTATCCATAAAACTGCGGGGATAAATCTGGTAGATAACACCGTGCCGCCACCATATGAACTCTTGATTCATCATTCATCACAATATGATTAAATACGGAAGAGGGCCTGTCAGAAGCTCAAGCTACTCGAACCCGCTCCTGAACATCACTACTGTGTCATTGTTGCGAGCCACCACGACCACAGTTTCACCTGTAGCTGTCTGCAGCGACTTGATTTGACGTACCTCGCCGGTGATCGCAACTCCGCTGTTTTGAAGAGTGGCCGCTGTAAAAGCACCGGCGCCATCGCCCAGCAACAGACAGCCATAACCGGCGTCATATCTGCCCTGATCCGGCGGCACGCCGTAGAAATTACCTCCCAACAACATATCTTGATATCCATCCTTATTAAAGTCATCAATCAGTATTGAGTATAGCGGCGAGAACTGGGCCTCTACCGGCAGTGGGTTTGAGATGAATGTTCCATCGCCATTGTTCATCAGGAGCAGGGAAGCAAATTCAGTCGCCCGGCGAACTGTGGCAGCCTCCAACTGCTCATCGGGGAAAATATCCCGGACAGACTGGCCCGCGTAATCAGCATACGTACGGTATTTGATTTCTAACGCCGGGATAGTGAAAAGCATCTGATCGCGTGATGCCATAGGATAAGATTTTCCGGCATAATAATAGGTAAGAATCTGATCAGGCCGTCCATTTCCTGAGAAATCACTGATGAACAAGTTTACCGGATTATCCTCGCTGGCTTTGAGAACGGAATTTAATCCCAAATTGCCGGCTACCAGGTCAATGAACCCGTCTTGGTTAAAATCCGCCGCCGCCACTGTATTCCACCACCCGTGGCTGTTTTGCAGTCCATATTCCTCGGTGACATCGACTAATTCACCACTTTGATTATGAAACACGGTCACCGGCATCCACTCACCCACCACGATCAGATCCAGGTAGGAGTCCCGGTTCAAATCCACCCACAGCGCATCGGTCACCATGCCTACATGGGATAAAGCGGGCGCCAGCGCTGAGGTCTCATCGGTGAATTTTCCCTGGCCATCATTAATAAGCAGATAACTCTGGGGAATAATGCCGTATTGCCATGATACCGAGCGGCTGCCAACGAATAAATCCAGGTCACCGTCGTTATCAACGTCAGCGGGTACCACACAGGCGCCATTGGCATAAATCTCCGGGAGCAGGCCTTCCGCTTTGCGAAACCGGCCGCCGCCCTCATTGATATAGAGCCGATCTTTCAGGGGATTTGCGGATCCCCAAAATTCGTTGCCCCCACTGACTACATACAGATCGGGAAGATGATCATTATCAGCATCAAAGAAGATGGCATCCACATCTTCACTCCAGCTGTCAACTGCAAACACAGAATCGATAACGACCTTAAAACCGCCCAGCCGGTCCTGCAGATAAATTGCGCCCGATTGATGTTTAGCGCCCCCCAGGTACAAATCATCCAGACCGTCGCCGTTCACATCCCCGATGGCCAAAGCCGGGCCTTCCGTGGATAAGAAATGAGGCATAAACGGTTCCCGATTAAAATCTATAAACCCGTTCTCCTGATGAACATAGTCAAGATGTGCTTCGGCAGTGATATCTTGGAACAGCGGCTGATCGGCTACCTGAGCTGCGTTGGTGTAGGTAGTAGTGGCGTCGGTTTGGTGCAGTGCGATAGTCTGATTGGCCCGCAGGTTGCGCACCACCTGGTACTGGCCGGTTGCCCAGATAACTACCAGGGAATCAATGGTGTCAATATTCCCCAGCCCGAAATTTAGTACCGGCTCAACGGAGGATTGAAACCCCCGGGTGGCCATTAAATGCTGGAAGAATAGTTTGTCCTTATAATGCAGGGTAACCTGGGCTCCAATCCCGAATCTGTTTAAACCCGATCCAAGTAATCTCACTTTGAGATAGTTGGCCCTATTCGAGGAATCCTTGATGTTTTTATACAGGAGGTTTTTATAGATAGCGGCCGGGGAATTAACATTGTTCACCACCAGGTCCATGGCGCCATCATTGTCAAAGTCCGCATAGGCCGCACCGTTCGAGAAGCCGGGGTCGCCCAGCCCCCATTCAGCAGCCCGATCAATGAATGTAAGATCACCCTGGGAATGAAAGGCGTAATTGGCCTGAGAAACAGAGGGCATGTGCTGGATCACTTCAGCCAGGCGGTTCGCCTCTATGGCAATGGGTGTGGTCCGGTCGACGGTGCTGGTCAACTGCATCTGGACTTCCGGTTGGGCAATATAACTCATAAAATCACTGTCATTTAACCGGCGATAAATCCCATTGGTGATGAATAAATCTTTGAAACCAT
>JADFMC010000233.1 GCA_022564085.1 Fidelibacterota bacterium
CGTGGTCTCAATTTCCGGGGAGAGCTCGTCAACTTCAACGTACCAGGACCGCAGGGTCAGCAGCCGATTAACCCCCGCAACTACCCGGATACCCGGCGGTAGTTGGGCATTGGACTCCGTCAACGGCTGCCAATGCAAGTCCAGGGCCACATCCGGCTCTCCGGATGAGCAGCCCCACCACAGGAGCGCCGGCAGCAGCAGCCGAAGCTTGTAGCCGGCGGATTTCAGTCGGCCACCCATTTCAGCCTACCGTGGTATGGAATATGCGATAAGGCCCGCATCAAGCTCCAGGTGCTGATATCCCACTCTCATGAAGCAATATGAGTCCATCCCCGCAGGTGGCGGGGTTCCATCCAATATCCAACATCCAGTATCAAGTATCGAGTATCCAGTATCCAGTATCGAGCCCCGAGTATCGAGCATCGATTCTACTTCAACAAGATCATTTTCCGGGTACGGGTGAAGTCGCCCGCCTCCAGCCGATAGAAATAGATTCCCGAGGCCAACCGGTCGCTGTTTAACGCCACGGCGTGCACCCCGGCGGGCCGGAAATCGTCGATCAAGGTCCGGACTAACTGCCCCCGCAGGTTATACAGCCGCAGGCGCACCTCTCCCGGCCGGGGCAGGTGGTACTGGATGGTGGTCACCGGATTGAACGGGTTGGGATAGTTCTGCAGCAGGGCATATTCGAATGGCAGAACATCGCTAGGCCCTACCCGTTCCAAAAGGGTGCTGTCAAGGGTCGTATCGGCCAGGAGATATACGTCGTCCAGGTACCAGCCGTCGGCTTCCCCGGAACCGTCGCTGGACAGGCGGAACCGAATACGTGGACTAGGTTCTTTTGTTATATCCAAAACCACCGCCGATTCCTGCCAGTCGGGACTGTTTGATCCGATGAAATACCGTGCTACCTCCCAATCCGATTCGGGTCCGGCGGTCTCCACAAAGACGGTATCACCGGGCCCCAAGCTATGTGTTTGCCAGAACAACAGGTATGCTGATGATCGGCCCGAAAGCTCCACCACACGGTCCAGCTCAAGGATATATTCCTTGTGGGGCTCGTAAAAAACGGACATCGGTGACTGCTTGAGTGACCACCCTCCACCATGTGAGAGTCCTACGGTCTGCCACCCCGGGCTGGCCCGCCAGGCGGAAAGATCACCCTCGAAACCGTCCACCAGGAAGTACGATGCGATCACCGTTTGGAAGACGGGCGATGTACTCCCGTTCTCCGCCAGAGACAGATCCCGGGCGGTGATATAGTAATTGATGGTATCCCCGTCATCGACCGAACCGGCTAGGCTGATCCGGGCTGAATACCGGCCGCTGGCCTGGTCGAACACCATCTTCAGGCTGTCGATGATGCCGCTATTGACCCAGAAATGAAGGTAAACTGTGGTACTATCCACGCCCAGGTTATCATTTATCCCGGCCTCAATATGGTAATTACCGGTATTGTTCAGTGTCTTAGGCAGATGGGTAACCGAGGCAATCTCCGGGGCCAGTGTATCGACGCCTACGTAGAAAGAGTGGCTGGCGGCCGGCGCGCGGGTAGGGCTGGTCTGGATAAACCCATCATCGGTAGCGCTGAAAATGAAGTAGTGAACCGTGCTGCCGGCGGGCTGGGCTGGGATGCTGCCCTGGTACAAGCCAGTGCCCGGTTGTGACTCGATCAAGGGGACGATGTTAAAAGGGATCGCACCGTCAGGGGACCAATAAATTGCAATGGAATCGAGTTGGGCGGCTCCGTCTGTCACCATCACCGAAACGGGGTATACATTAACTGTATTCTCCGTATCCCTAAGCGGTTCGTGTTCTATGGCGAAGTCGTTCAGGTATTGCAGCACCCGGTCCATTACGATTAATCGGACATCGGCATCGAGGATCGCCTCGTAGCCGAAGGCGAAGTTGACTATGCTGTATAGGCCGGGCCAGGTCCACATCGTCGCCCCGAAACCACCGTATGGGTAGTCAGGGTACTGAAAGATCCCTTCGGCCCCTGATAGGGGCTCAATGACGCTGGGGTATTGGCTGAAGTCGTCCCGGCCCGGCTGGTTGATGGTGAATACCAGATCGTCCCCGATAGGGTTGCCGGGCACGCCGGTGACCTGCGTAACAGGCTGCTCCGGAGAAGCGTCATCTTCCATGTAGCTGGCCTTCAGGAATGCCCGGTACCAAGTCAAACTGGCCCCCTCCGAGAGGTTGTACTCGTTATCGAATAAAGTGTTCTGCTCGCACAGATCCCAACCGATGTCCTGGCCGGACAGAAAAAGTCTCCCGCCCCCGCTTAGATAAGTCCCTATTTCAGCCCTGTCGACTGAATTCAGGGCCGGGAAGGCCCACTCCGTCAGCCAGATAACCGTCCCGTATTGGGCCAGTGTCGCCGAGCCCGGGGTCCCCTGCTCCTGCCAAGACCAGTAATCGTACGGTACACCTAACGAGTCCAGGCTGGCGAAATAGTAGGATTCCACATTATTGGCGCCGTCATCATCATCCACCAGCAGCACGGCGGCCCGGCCTAAGGTGCGGACTATGGTAAAGCTGCTAGTGCTATTGTCACCCACCACCTCCACAGTGAAAGTGGCCCGGTGTGGGATCGAAGTTTGAGCGATGGAAAATATGAACGGCTGCCCGGCATTGGAGACCGTAGCCAAGGGCTGGATATCCGTAAAGCTGGCCTGCCCGGATTGTACGGTTACCGCGTAATCATCAGTCAGTAGGGTCATGGTCAAGTTGCTGTCCGGCCCGCCCAGGAATCGATTCACCAGAGTCACCACCAATTCCACAGTCTCACCCGGCTCAGGGATGCCGTCCCCGTCGCCGGCGGCATCAGTGAATTGAGCGCTAAGCGCCAGGTTCGGCGGCATCGTGCCGGTTGTGATCAACGATTGGTGCACATTCAGCCGCCCGGCGCCCAGCTGGCCAATTTTCGTGGAATTGGAACCCACATTGTCAATGTTATCCGCCCCGGCGCTCAATTTCAACAGTATTTCATGATTGGTGGCTGTGGGGTATTCGGCCCACAGCAGCGCTGCGGCCCCGGCCACCATGGGCGTGCACATGGATGTTCCGTCATAAGAAGAATAGGTATCATTGGGAGTTGTGCTCAGAATCGCAACACCGGGAGCACAAATATCGACCCAGTCGCCGAAGTTGGAAAAGGTAGCCAGATTGTCATCTGTGCTCTGGGTGGCGGCCACGGCGTAGACATGGTCGTAAGCCGCCGGATAGTGCCGATTGCTCGTGGGACCATTCCCCGCCGCCGCCACAATGATAACGTCCCGTTCCCAGGCGTAGTTTATTACGTCCTGAGCAACTTGGCTGTAGAACAGGCCGCCCCAGCTCAGACTGATCACGTCAGCGCCGTTCTCCACCGCATAGTAAATGCCCTCATTGCCCCACGCAATAATGCCGCCGCCGTCTCGCGTTTGATAACCAGCCCGCACCGGCATGATAGTACCATTCCAGTTGATTGCGGCCACGCCGATGCCGTTATTGGTCACCGCCGCAGCAATACCGGAAACATGGGTGCCGTGCCCATCGAAATCGTCGGGATCATAGTCTTCCTCTCTACCATCCTCCCCATCAGCGGGTTGGTCATCCGCCACCCAGTAAAGGGGTACATCCACGAAATCCCAGCCAATCAGGTCGTCAAATTTGCCATTGCCGTCAGCGTCGGTGTTATCCAGGTCACCGGGATCAAGCACCCAGTCGGAATCCTGCCATTCGATGGTATGCCCGTCGCCGTCGGCGTCCTCCCCCAGGTTCTGCCAGATATGCTCCCGTAGGTCCTCGT
>JADFMC010000234.1 GCA_022564085.1 Fidelibacterota bacterium
ACACCTGCGGTGCAATTTGAGTGGCCAGAATCCTAAGCAGGGTCTGCATATCTTCTGTCAGGGCCTCTTGCCCGGCGACAATGAAAACCACCAGGAACCCCAGGTCCAACTCACGATAACGGATCGGAATCATGTAGATGTAATCGATCTGTTCCTGGGGCGAGGCAAATTTCTTGAACAGCTTGGCGCTCTTACCACTGTTTGCCAGTTCCGTGAGTTCCTCGTTCGAAACCTCCGCTGATAATTTTTCCCAGGAGTAGGCCGGGACTTTCTTGTTGAGCGGCGACCCCTTAGGAAAATTGTGCCGCCCTACCCGGAACTTTCCTTGGGCGTCCTTGAACAATAGGCAGCTGTGCGTAATTCCCAGGCCGATGGAAAGGGTATCCAGGACAAACTCCATCGTCATGTCCCAATCGTTGGTATCATATAGCAGCCTGGTGACTTCATGCAGGGTAGTCACGTCGCGTAACATCTTGGTGATTTGGGCGTGCAAAGCCTCGTTTTCGCGCTTGAGGCGCTGTTCGGTCAGGGCCCGTTCCACAACCTGGCCCAGCTGGCGCAGGTCAAAGGGTTTATTAAGGTAAGCGTAGACCTGGAGGTGGACCGATTCGATGGCCGAGTCCAGGGTGGCATACCCTGTGAGGATAATGACCATGGTATCGGTTTTCTGATCGTACACTGCCCGGGTGATATCCATTCCGGAAATGTCCGGCATCCGAAGATCGGTCAACACCAGGTCAAACCGCTCGGTTTGGATGGCCTTCAGAGCCTCGGTGGCGTCCACATATGAGACTACATTGTAACCGCCCTGGCCAAGGTGTTGTGAGATCGCCTCGACAATGAATCTTTCATCATCAACAATTAAAATCCGCGGTTTCATAGCCTACCTGTATCTAGCCGATTATTAGTTAGTCAACTCCAACGGGCCTATAGTATCCTACAGAATATAGCACCATTTTAGGCCTTTTTCATTGCCGCTTTCAGCGGTCCCATTTTCATAATCTCTCCAACCCGGAACCACATTACATTATTGCGTTCCTTACTTACGGTCGTCCCTAGATCACCGATCGCCAACGATACTTCCGGAAAAACGGTATTATGGACTCTGATGCTTTCGACTTCAATCTTAATGTCGGTTTCCGCCACTTCGTCTATCTCTTCAGACTCTCTGGTGCTCAGCTGGCTATGCTGTTTCATCAGAGCCTTTTCCTTCTTCCTGAGCTCCTGCAGCTGGGCTTCCTTATCCTCAGCCAGAGATCCTGAATGTTCCTTGAGCAGTGTAAGAAACTGAGCCCGTTTCTGGACGTATACCAATTCCATCCGGTTACGACGCAAGTCAGCCCGTAAATCGGACCGCGCCTTCAAGGCCGATTCCGGCGGAGTAAATCCGACCTTAAGTTCAGTGGGAATCCTGCCATCTGAGCCGCCTACCAGTATTTCGATCTTCTTGCCGGCGAAACAAGTACCACCGCGGATCAATCCTTCACGCGAAAGGGCTATAATATAGCGACCGGCCGTGACGGCGCTATTGATGATGTACCGGCTGGCTTCCACGTTCTGCTTGGCCCCTACGGTAGCATCTTGAATGAATCCGGCCACAATATTCTTGCCCGACAGGACCCTGGCCCGGTTCTGCCCGATTATGCCATTGCGCACCACGACATTGCCACTGCGCGAATAAACATCGGCGCCTTCCACGTTGCCACCGATGAATATATCGCCAACCGCTTCGACGCGGAACCCGGCCCGGACATCTTTCTCGATAAAGACCGAACCATCAACTTTAATATCACCCCGTTGGGAATCGACGCTGCCGGAAATGTGCTTTACGTCTGATACAGTGACCTTCTCCCCGGACCAGGCGGCAATCCCGCGGGTGCTGGCCAACAGAGTCAGCTCGTCACTGGATAGATAAGTACCCTCACCTACCGGGATAGGAATATCCGCTCCGGCTTTGGTCTTGGACTCACCAAAGACTGTGATCCCTTCCACGCCCTCGGTAGGGGGCATCTTCGAGAGAATCTGTTGCCCCTTGCTAACCTGGCCGAAAAGAGGGGTGGTGGAGGCTGACCCATTGGCCTGGTCAGTGATATCCGCAGGGGGTACCCCGTCCTCAGACCCCAGATTCCAGATCAGCCGCGCCGCGCCGCCGTCCACCGGTGGCTTACCCTTGGCGAATACCAAAAGTTTTCCCTTGATCTGCTCCTTGACCAATCTATCCACCGCTTGATCGTTGATTCCGTAGGTAATATTGGCGTGCTCAATGGCCAGATATATTTGTTTCATCGAGGGGAAGGGATTGGCCTCCACGGATACAAAAAGTGCCGCCTTATAGCCGTCATCCAAGATCCGCACCTGGACGGGGCTAGTTACGGTTTCGGCTAACTCGGAATCCTTGAAAGGCTCATTCATGGTCAAACATCAAACTCAAATTTAACCTCATGGGAATTACCGCAGGAGCAGGTGACTTTCATCCCGACAATAGTATCATCTTCAATCAGGGGCGTCACTTCCATCGATCGCCGATCAACATGGGTAGGAATTTTGGGTATAATCGTCCGGGGAGCGCCCGGGCGCACATTGCTTTTCTTAACAATTACCTTGTTGGCGACGGCAAGATTCTGGCCTGCTGGTAAAACTTCCTCTTCCCAGCGGACAAAACCAGACGCATCAGCGGCCTTGGTGACTCCGCCGCCGGCATTTTCCCGGCCGCTACCGGTAGCTGGCCCGGGCTCATCCCGTTCAAGCAGAGATTCTCTTTCAGGTTCGTGTTCTGCCATCCCCCATATCCTTTACCAATCCCGGCAGGGCAAAGGCGCTAACAGCCCTTGGCTCCCACGGATTAGATAGTTGCAAACCCCATGCCGCTTTCGCGCTCTCCTTCAGACTCCGTGGCTCAGCGACGCTGTAGATTGCCGAAAGACCGCCTTAGGCGCAGGTACATTATAGTACCTTCAATGACGGGTAGGCAATATTTTCCTACCCCCCTGGTTTGGCATGGATCCCAATGTTATTGATTCTAAACCCATGATAATTTAAAGCGGAGTTGAAACTAAACAAATGTTGAATCAAGCTTTTAGGCTGGTTGCCTGAATACCGGATCGATACTTGCCAGGCGCCGTGAAACGGGATTGCAGCGTGTTTGAATACATATTCCCTATCTCCATGAGATGCTTGTGAATTCAGCCTCCCAGCACGGAGAAAATTGATATCAAGGCCGTCACTGTGCCTTTAGTTTCTAAATGACCCTAAATATTTGCGATCACTATAAATTACAGGTTGAGCAACGGCAATCTAATTCTACAAGGAATGCCGCCCAGGATCCGGGTTCGGTCTTTCGCCCGGTAGCGTGGCGGTCCGCTGGCAGCCGGCTTTGCCATAGGCCTATTTCTTTACCGAGTGTAAGTTTCGGGACGGCGCCCGGGAACAATTCCAAAAAATAGCGCCAGGTTCAAGGAGTAGAGCAGATGCACAGTGAAAATGATCCTTCCCACCTGCCAGAACCCACGGCCCTTCGGGGGGTAGATATCCTCCATGACCCACGTTTGAACAAGGGCACCGCCTTCACTCCCGAAGAGCGGGAAAAGCTGGGGCTGCGAGGTTTGCTGCCGCCCCGGATCATGTCGGTGGATAAACAGCTTGAGAGGGTCTACGAGAATTACAGCTACAAAAGTACTGACCTGATGAAGTACATCTACCTCCTGGGGTTGTTGGACCGCAACGAAACACTGTTCTATATGCTTTTAGAGCAGCACCTGGAAGAAATGATCCCCATAATAT
>JADFMC010000006.1 GCA_022564085.1 Fidelibacterota bacterium
TGCATCGCTTCTTTGAGGAGCGGCTGGTGGTGGCGGTTAAGGCCGGGATCGATGAGCGCCGGCTGATCCTGGACCCGGGCATAGGATTCGGTAAGCGGCGTTCCGATAATTACGAAATTCTGCGGCGGCTACGGGAATTTAAGATATTCGGCCGCCCGGTGATGGTGGGAGTATCGCGCAAATCCTTTTTGCAGAATCCGCTAGGTGAAACCCCCCAGGATCGGTTGGAGGAAAGTATTGCCGCCGGGACCATCGCCATGGCCAACGGGGCCGATATTCTGCGGGTCCACGATGTTCTGCCGGCGCTGAAGTCACGGGCCGTATTCCAGGAGCTGGACGCCAGTGCATGAACCCCCTGTTCCACATCGGCTTTCTGCCCATTTCAATTTTCGACCTGCTGGACATCATGATCGTGTCGTGGATTTTCTACACCCTCTACCGCTATTTCCAGGGCACCCGGGCGGGGCAGATGCTGGTGGGGCTGGTGCTGCTGGTGATCATCACCCTGGTGGCCCGCTTGCTCAACATGAACGCCCTGTCCTGGTTGATGCGCACCGTGCAGACCGTGTGGGTGGTGGCTTTCGTGATCCTGTTCCAGCCGGAGCTGCGGCGGTTGCTGGTGTACGTGGGTCAGATACCGGTGGTGCGAGGCTTTTTCAAAGTCTCCGGTACCCGCAGCATCGACGCCGTGATAGACGCCGGCCTGGAGCTGGCCCGCAGGGGATGGGGGGCACTGCTGGTATTGCAGCGCGATTCCAGTCTGCGGGCCTACAAGGAGCAGGGCACTATCCTGCGCGCCGAAGTATCCCGGGAGCTGCTGATCTCCATATTCAACCCTACCTCCCCGCTCCATGATGGCGCCGTCATAATCCAAAACGAGGTGCTGGAGGCTGCCCAATGCATCCTGCCCCTGAGCGAGAGCGGCACCCTGGACCCGGATATGGGCACCCGCCACCGGGCGGCGCTGGGTCTGACGGAGGAATCGGACGCCTTGGTGGTAGTGGTATCCGAGGAGACAGGGCAGATTTCCGTGGCCATAGAGGGGCATTTTCACCGCCGCCTGGACGAAGCCGATCTGCGGGGACACCTGAACCGCTATATACTGGTGAGCAGCGGGGAATAGAGCGGCGCCGGCGGAACGAAAGTTCCACCCTCAATTGCAGCTTCCATTTCATCCCGGAAGCGTCGAAATTCAAACCAACGTCAGCAGCAGGCAGCTGCGCGATACAGCCTTAGAAAGTACCATGAGTCAGAGCCAAGCAGGGTCCAGACAGAGTTTTGAAGCTTACCGCGATGATTTCCAGTCCCTGGAGGAACGTTTTCAGGAACTCTGGAGGTATCTTTGACCTTGAGGAGCCTAAAAAAGAGATAGAGCGGCTTCAGCGAGAAACAAACCGGCCCGATTTCTGGGACGATCCCCAGCAGGCTCAGGTGACGTTGAAAAAGGTCAGCGCCCTGGAGAAGGAGCTGCGGATGTGGGAGGAGCTGCGCACCAGCCACGAGGAGGTTGAGGTTCACCTGGAGCTGATCAATGAAGCCGGCCGGGACAACGCGCCCGATGAGGCGATGGAAGCGCTGTCGATCTATTCCTCGGCCCTTGATTTTGCGGAGTCGCACCACCTGCTCAACGGCCCCGATGATCACAAGGACGCCATACTTACCATCCACCCGGGCGCCGGCGGCACCGAATCGCAGGACTGGGCCGCCATGTTGCAACGGCTCTATCTGCGTTGGGTGGAGCGCCACGGTTACCAGGTCCAGATTCTGGACCTGCAGCCGGGGGAGGAGGCCGGCATCAAGGATGTGACCATCGAGGTTAAAGGCGACATGGCCTATGGCTACCTGAAGGCTGAGGCCGGAGTGCACCGCCTGGTGCGCATCTCTCCCTTCGATTCCCAATCCCGGCGGCACACCTCCTTCGCCTCGGTTTTCGTCTACCCGGCCGTCGAAGACAACCTGGAGATCGAGATTAACGATAAGGACCTGCGCATCGATACCTACCGGGCCAGTGGCGCCGGGGGGCAGCACGTCAATAAGACCGATTCGGCGGTGCGGCTGACCCATCTGCCCAGCGGCATTGTGGTCCAATGCCAGAACGAACGCAGCCAGATGAAAAATAAGGCCACCGCCATGAAGATCCTCAAGGCCCGGTTGTACGACCGGGCCCGGGACGAGCAGAAAGCGGAAAAGCAGAAACTGGAGGATACGAAACTGGACGTGGCCTTCGGCAGCCAGATCCGCTCATACGTATTCCAGCCCTACACCATGGTCAAGGATCATCGCACCAAGGAAGAAACCGGTAACATCCAGGCGGTCATGGATGGGGAGATCGACAATTTCCTGCGGGCCTGGTTGTTGCAGAACGCCGGGAAAGACACCACGGCCAGTCTGAAATAGTCCTAAACGCATGACGCAGGAACAAAAAACGTTGCAGGAGTTGCGACGGGTCCGACGGCAAAAGCTGGCCGAGCTGCGTGAGCTGGGGTACGATCCCTTCCCCTACAGTTATCCGGTTACCCACCATAGCAGTGCACTCCAGGGATTGGAGGATGACCAGTTTCCCGCTGAGGTGCACATTGCCGGCCGGGTGGTTTCGCTGCGCCGCATGGGCAAAGCTAGCTTCGCCCACCTCCAGGATCACCAGGGGCGACAGCAGATTTATGTCAAACGGGATATTTTAGGGGACGACATATACCGGGACCTGTTCGGCCGGGTGGACCTGGGGGACTTCCTGGGCGTACAAGGGCGCGTATTCCGCACCCGCACTGGCGAGATCACGGTGGAGGTGGCCCGGATGGAGCTGCTGGCCAAAAGCCTCCGGCCGTTGCCGGGAGTCAAGGAGAAGGACGGCACAGCCTTCGATCCCTTCGAGGACAAGGAACAGCGCTACCGGCGGCGCTACTTAGACCTGATCGCCAACCCGGATGTGAAGCAGGTATTTGTCAGGCGGGCCCAGGTGATCCGCCACCTGCGGGAGCTGCTGGACAGTGAGGGGTTTATCGAAGTGGAGACGCCGGTCCTGCAACCGGTGTACGGCGGCGCCTCGGCCCGGCCTTTCAAAACCTACCATAATACCCTGGACCAGACCCTCTACCTGCGCATAGCCGACGAACTCTACCTGAAACGCTTGATTATCGGGGGATTCGACAAGGTTTACGAGATCGCCAAGAATTTTCGGAACGAAGGTATGGACAAGAGCCATAATCCCGAGTTCACGGCCCTGGAGTTTTACTGGGCCTATGCGGATTATAACCAGGCCATGGATTTCACCGAGTCACTGCTGCGGTCGGTGGCCGAAAGTTCGGGCGGGACCCGGCTCAAATTCCAGGGGCAGGAGCTGGATCTGGCGGTGCCCTTTGCCCGCCATTCGTATTTTGAGATACTGAACAAATACGCAGATAAGGACCTCAGCCGGCTGGACAGCGCCGGACAACTAAATAGCTTTGCCGCCGGGCGGGGAATCAGCCTGGAAAAGGATCTCAATTACGGGCAAGCCTTGAACAAGCTGTTCGACCTGCTGGTGGAACCTCACCTGGTGCAACCTACATTTATAGTGGATTACCCCAAGGCGCTCTCGCCCTTGGCCAAAACCCATCGCTCGGGGAATGCGGACTTAGTCGAGCGCTTTGAGCTGTTCATGGCCGGTATGGAATTCGCCAACGCCTTCAGCGAGCTGAACGACCCGCTGGACCAACGGGAACGGCTGGAGGCCCAGGCCCAGCTGCGGGCGGCGGGTGATGAGGAAGCCCAGCCGGTGGATGAGGATTTCCTCGAAGCCCAGGAATACGGTATGCCCCCCATGGCTGGTGTGGGGATTGGCGTTGACCGGCTGGTGATGCTGCTCACCGGGCAGGACTCCATCAAGGATGTGATTCTTTTCCCGGCCATGCGCCCGCAGCAACCGTGACCCCCGAGCGCTTAATAGCCTGGCGCTACCTGCGCGCCCGGCATGCTTACGGCTTCATCTCCCTGATCGGCTATCTGGGGATCGTCGGGCTGGCTATCGGCGTGGCCGCCCTGGTTTTGACCCTGAGCGTAATGAGCGGGTTCCAGGAAGCGGTGGAAGACAAGGTGGCCGCCATGGACGGCCATCTGCGGCTGGCCAGCGCCTACGGCCAGGGGTCAGCCCTGCCCGACAGTGTGCTGGAATGGCTGCGGCGGGACCCGGCAGTGGCCGCTGTGACCCCTTTCATCGCCCAACACGCGTTGGTGCGGCGGGGCCGGAAATCCGATGGTGTTCTGCTGCTGGGCGCCGATTGGGCGCAGCTGCGGGAAGTATTGGAAATCGAGACTTACATCACCGCCGGCAGTCTCCCCTCGGGCGGAGAGGCCCCGCTGATCGTCATAGGGGCCAAGCTGGCCGCCACCCTGAGCGCGGCCCCCGGTGACCAGCTATACCTTTTCGACATCGATTACCTGCTGGGCCAACAGGGCCTGCGGGGCCAGGCTTTCACCGTGGCGGCCACCTATCGCTCCGGCATGGCCGAATACGACCGGTTGTTGGCCTTCACAGCCCTGCCACCGGCCCAGGCATTGTTCGGTACCGACGGCGCCCCAATCCAAGCTATGGTGAATCTACGCCAGCGGGACCGGGCGGAAGAACTGGCTGCCACCTGGGAAGCGGAGCTGGGCTTTCCTTACTACTTTATCACTTGGCGCCAGAGACACGCCGCCCTGTTCGATTGGCTCACCGGACAGCAGGTGCCCATTCTGGTGATCTTCGGGTTCATCGCCCTGGTGGCGGTGGTCAACATTTTCTCGACCCTTATGCTGATCGTGGTGGAGAAGCAGCGCGATATCGGCATACTGCGCAGTATGGGCTTCAGCCGCCGGCGAATTCAGCGCATTTTCCTGAGCCAGGGAGGTGTGGTGGGTCTGGTGGGGACCGGGGCCGGGATGGCTCTGGCACTAATCCTGGGTTATATCCAGGTCAAATATCAGATCCTGGCCCTGGATCCCGATATCTATTTCATGGATGCCCTGCCGGTGAAATGGACCTGGCAGGCCCTGGCGGCCATCCCGGCCTTGGCGATCGCACTTTCCCTGGCAGCGGCGCTGTGGCCGGCCCGGCGAGCGGCCCGGGTGCAGCCGGCGGAGGCGTTGCGTTATGAGTAGTTCCTGGTTCCTGGCCCGGCGCTTGCTGCTGTGGCGGCCGGAGCAGAGGAAAATCAACCGGAGCGTTTTGCTGTCCGTGGCCGGCGTGGCGGTGGGGTCCGGAGTACTGGTACTATCGCTGTCTATCCTGAACGGCTTCGAGGCGTTGGTCCACGGCAGTCTGCGGCGTTTCGAGCAGGAACTGGTGGCCCGGCCCACCAGGGAGGGGATCGATCTGGCGGCTACCATCACCCGTCTGGCGGAGGCCGGTTGGCAAGCACAGCGCTATGCCGAGCGCAAGCTGGTCCTGCAGGCCGATGATGGCTACCGGCTGGTGACGGCCCGCATCGTGCCGGACCTGGCGGTGGAGATGGAACGCTTCGGGGAGGCCATCATCCACGAGTTCACTTATACTTCCCAGGTACCTGGCATATTGGTGGGGTCTTTGCTAGCCGATAAGCTGAACCTGCTGCCCGGAGATCAGGTCAACCTGCTGTCACCCCTGGATATATCCCTATCCAATCCCCGGCCGCCCCGCTTAGCGGCCCGGGTGCAGGCGCTCTTCGAATTCGGCCTGCTTGATTTTGATGACAGTTATTTGTTGATGGATTTTAGCACGGCCGAACGGCTGATTCCCCAGTTGGCGGCTTACAGCTCCCTGATGATTGTCGATCCCCCTGAGGCCGGCCCGGAGCGGTTGGCGGAATTGCTGCCTGCGGAGGATTGGGACATCAGCACCTGGGAAAGCGAGCATCTGGATCTGATCACTGCCATGCGACTGGAGAAATTAGGCAGCGCCTTTGTGCTCTTCCTGATCATCCTGGTAGCGGCCTTCAATGCCACCAGCACCATGGTTATGACCGTCATGGAGAAATATCGCGAAATAGGAATCCTGCGCTCCCTGGGCGCCAGCCGCCGGTATGTACGGGGCCTGTTTCTGAGGCAGGGGCTGCTTATGGGCCTGGTGGGAGTGGCGTCCGGCCTGGGGATCGGGGGCGCTATTGCCCTGAGCCAGGCTCGGTGGGGATTTATTCCCAGCCCCGGGGGGCTGTACGCTGAGGGCGGACTGCCTCTGGAAGTGCGCTGGCTGGACTTTATTTTAGTAGGTCTGGGAGCACTGCTGCTGAGCCTGGCGGCGGCCTGGTATCCCGCCGGCCGGGCGGCCGGCATAGAGCCGGGGCAGGCGGTAAATTATCTGAAATGATATAATGTTGCTGCAAGCCATCGATATCCACAAGAGCTACCGTCTCGATAGCACCACCTTACAGATACTCAAGGGGGTCAGCCTGGAGGTTGAGCAGGGCACAATCGTGGCCCTGCGAGGGCGTTCGGGCAGCGGTAAGTCTACCCTGCTCAATATTCTGGGGACGCTCGATCGTCCGGACCGGGGCCAACTGCTGCTGCAGGACCGGGATGTGACCGATCTCACAGATGAGGAGCTCTCCCGGTACCGTAACCGGAACATTGGCTTTATTTTTCAGTTTCACCATTTGCTGCCGGAGCTCACTTTGTGGGAAAACCTTGAGTTGCCCCTACGGTTGGATGATCGGCGGCCGCCCGATCTGGCATTCCTGGAACACCTGTTGGAACTTACCGGGCTGGTAGACCGCCGGCGGCACTTTCCCAGCCAGCTCTCTGGTGGTGAACGACAGAGGGTAGCGGTAATCCGAGCCTTGGCCAACCGACCTGGCATCGTATTTGCAGATGAACCGACTGGAAATTTGGATGCGGAAAACGGGGAGATAGTAATGGAACTGATCAGAGGGCTAAAAACGAATCATGGGCAGGCCTTCCTGCTCGTCACCCATAGTGCTGCTCTGGCCGCTACGGCGGACCGCACACTGTACTTGAATGAGGGTGTCGTAATTCCTGAGGCCCCGGTTGATGCAACCTCCTGATGCCATTAAATTGAGTTCGCCGCGAGGGGCAGAATTACCATGAAAGAAAATTTTTCCAGGCTGGTTCGCCATATTCTTAAAAACGCCAAGGACGAGGCTCGCCGCCTGGGCCACAGCTTTGTCGGCTCCGAGCATCTCCTGCTGGGGATCATCAAGGTGGGACAGGGCCGGGCCTTTGATATTCTGGCCTCGTTTACCGGCGAAGTGGAAGATCTGCGGCGTGAGATAGAGGATCTGGTCCGCTCGTCCGGGGGTACCATGACGCTGGGCCACCTGCCGCTGACCCGCAGGGCCGAACGGATCCTGCGCACCACCTTCACCGAGGCTAAAAGTTTTGGGGAAGAGATTGGGGATGACATTCACTTACTGCTGGCGGTGGCCAAAGAGGGCGAGGGTGTAGCCAGTGAGGTATTGGGACGGTATGGCGTCGACTATATTAGCATTAAAAAGCGGGTCACCGCTCTGGGGGCTAAAACCGGCCGTAGCGCCCGCGCGGGACACCAGGCCAAGAAATCAGACACCCCTACGCTGGACCATTTCAGCCGCGATATAACTGCTCTGGCGAATGATAATGCCCTGGATCCGGTCATTGGCCGTGAACAGGAGATCAAGCGGGTAGCACAGATTTTGGCGCGGCGGAAGAAGAACAATCCGGTACTGATCGGGGAACCGGGAGTGGGTAAGACAGCCATCGTCGAGGGGCTGGCCACCCGGATCGTCAAGCGGGAAGTGCCCCGGGTGTTACACGGCCATCGACTGTTGGCCCTCGACCTGGGAGCCCTGGTGGCCGGAACAAAATATCGGGGACAATTTGAGGAACGGCTGAAGGCCTTGATGCAGGAGCTGGAGTCGGCTAAGGATGTGATCGTCTTCATCGACGAACTGCATACCCTGGTAGGCGCCGGCAGCGCCAGCGGCTCACTGGATGCGGCCAATATGTTCAAGCCGGCCCTGTCCCGAGGCGAAATCCAGATCATCGGCGCTACCACCCTGGATGAATACCGCCGCCACATCGAAAAAGACGGCGCCTTGGAACGACGTTTCCAGAAGGTGGTTGTCGCACCGCCCTCCATTGATGACTGCCAGCTCATTCTGATGGGACTCAAAGAAAACTATGAGCGCCACCATCAGGTGCGGTACACCGATGAAGCCATTAAAAGCTGCATCGAGCTCAGCAACCGCTATATCACCGATAAGTTCATGCCCGACAAAGCCATCGATGTGTTGGATGAGGCCGGCGCCCGGATCCACATCAATACTTTAGTGGTTCCTCAGGAACTGGTTGATCTGGAAAAGGAGGTGGAGGCGGTCCGGCGACAGAAGGAGCAGGTGGTGAGCCAGCAGGATTTCGAGCAAGCCGCCAGACTGCGTGACCAGGAACGGCACCTGTTGGAAAGGATCGAGCATTCCCAGCGGCAGTGGGAAGAGGATGACACCCGGGAATGGCCGTTGGTGACCGAAGACGATGTGTCCGACACCGTGGCCATGATGACCGGCATCCCGGTTAACAAAGTGGCTGAGAACGAGATGGACCGCCTGCTGCACCTGGAGGATAGTCTCAAGCTGAAAATTATCGGCCAGGATGAACCGATCCATAAGCTCAGTCAGGCGATTCAACGGGCGCGCACCGGCATGAAGGATCCCCGGCGTCCCATTGGCACGTTCCTATTCCTGGGACCCACCGGGGTGGGCAAGACCGAGCTGGCCCGCGTGCTGGCCGAAAACTTATTTAGCGTCAGCGATGCCCTGGTGCGCTTCGATATGTCTGAATACATGGAACGCTTTAATGTCTCCCGCCTGGTGGGAGCCCCGCCAGGTTATGTCGGTTTTGAAGAGGGGGGCGAGCTTACCGAGCGGGTCCGCCGTAATCCCTTCTGTGTAGTGCTCTTCGATGAGATCGAGAAAGCCCACCCGGACGTGTTTAACATCCTGTTACAGATCATGGACGAGGGGACCATCACCGACAGCTACGGGCGCAAGGTCGATTTTCGAAATACGATTATTATACTGACTTCCAACCTGGGAGGCAAGGGAATCAATCCGGCCGGTATCTTTGGTTTCAAGGCCGGTGCGGAGCCGGATGACAAGCAGCTCGGCGCCGCGCTCAAGACGGAAGTCAAGCGCATATTCAATCCGGAGTTTCTCAACCGGCTGGATGATATTTTCGTGTTCAATTCCCTACGCCGGGAGCATCTGTTCAAGATCGTCGAACTGCAACTGCGGGACCTGGAACGTAATTTGAGCAGCAAGAATATAACCTACAGCATCACTGAGGCGGCCAAGGAATTGATCATCGAGGAAGGCTACGATAAAGCCTACGGCGCCCGGCCTATGCGGCGAGTGATCCAGACCCGGATAGAGAACGAAATTGTCGAGAAGTTCCTGACGCGGGAATTCAGCGAAGGCGGCCATATCAGCATCACGGCCCGGGGTAAGAAACTATTCTTTACTCAGAGGGCCGCCGGCGCCACTGATTCCGAAGCTAAAATGGCCGAAGAGACCAAGTAGCCCAGCTTCCACCGGCGCCTAACGCAATATTTGCAGTCCACTGGCCGATATTATGACAATATGTCATAATATCGGCTTCGGCATTATAATTGTAGTGGATAGGGACACGACTTAACGGAGAATTGTAATGGGTAAAATTATCGGCATCGATCTGGGAACCACTAACTCCTGCGTTTCTGTCATGGAAGGCGGAACCCCCATAGTGATCGAGAATTCAGAAGGCGGTCGTACGACCCCCTCAATTGTGGCCTTCACCAAGAATGGTGATCGCCTGGTGGGCCAGCCGGCCAAGCGACAGGCAGTCACCAATCCTGAAAGCACCGTGTACTCCATCAAGCGGTTCATGGGCCGGGTGCATGGAGAAGTAAATCAGGAGATCAAGGAAGTGCCCTACAAGGTGACCAAGGGCAAAAAGGGCGATGTGCGCATTAAAGTCAGGGATAAATCCTATACTCCTCCGGAGATCAGCGCCATGATCTTGCAGAAGATCCGCCAAACGGCCGAGGCCCACCTGGGCACCAAGGTGACCGACGCCGTGATCACCGTGCCGGCCTATTTCAACGATGCCCAGCGCCAGGCCACCAAGGATGCCGGCAAGATCGCCGGTTTGAATGTGCGGCGTATTATCAACGAACCCACCGCGGCGGCGCTGGCCTACGGCCTTGACAAGCAGAAAGATGAGAAAATCGCTGTATTCGATTTCGGTGGCGGAACATTTGATATCTCCATTCTGGAGCTGGGCGAAGGTGTATTCGAGGTAAAGTCCACCAATGGCGACACCCACCTGGGTGGCGATGACATCGACCAGATCCTGATTGACTGGATGGCTGACGAATTTAATAAGGCTGAGGGCATCAACTTGCGCGAGGACCCCATGGCGTTGCAACGTCTGCGTGAAGCGGCTGAGAAAGCCAAGATGGAACTCTCCACCGCTATCCAGACCGATGTTAACCTGCCGTTCATCACGGCCGATGCCGCCGGCCCCAAACATCTGAACTTCCAACTCACGCGGGCCAAATTCGAGAACCTGACGGCCAAACTGCTGAACCGGCTCAAAGATCCCTGCTATAAGGCTCTGGAGGATGCCAAGCTTAAACCTGCCGATGTGGACGAAGTGATTCTAGTAGGTGGTAGTACCCGGATTCCCAAGGTGCAGCAGATCGTCCAGGAAATCTTTGGCAAGGAGCCCCACAAAGGGGTTAATCCGGACGAGGTAGTAGCGTTGGGCGCCGCCATCCAAGGCGGTGTACTGGGCGGAGAGGTTGAGGACGTCCTACTACTGGATGTTACGCCCCTGTCGCTGGGGATCGAGACCCTGGGAGGGGTTTTGACCCGGCTGATCGATGCCAACACCACTATCCCAACCAAGAAAAGCCAGATTTTCTCCACCGCCTCTGATCACCAACCATCGGTGGAAATTCACGTTCTCCAGGGGGAGCGCTCCATGGCGCTCGATAACAAGACCATCGGCCGGTTCCACTTGGACGGCATTCCACCGGCGCCCCGGGGCGTACCACAGGTGGAAGTAAGTTTCGACATCGACGTCAATGGAATCCTGCACGTCTCTGCCAAGGACAAGGCTACCGGCAAAGAGCAGAGCATCCGCATTGAAGCATCCAGCGGTCTTACCGATGAAGAGGTCGAGACTATGCGCCAGGATGCCGATGTGCATGAGGCAGAGGATAAGCAGCGGCGAGAAGAGGCCGAAATACATAACACTGCCGACCATCTGATCCATCAGACCGAGACCCAGGCTAAAGAGTTCGAGGATAAATTATCGGAAGGTGACCAGGAAAATCTGAAGACGGCGGTGGAAAAACTGAAGCAGGCCAATAGCGGCTCAAGCACAAGCGATATTCAGAGCGCCATCGATGAAGTCAACAAGGTTTGGTCGGAGCTGGCCACTAAAATGTACGCTGAGACCAAAACCACCGAACAGGAACCGGCCTCGGCGGACGGCGGTGCTGGTCCTAAGGCCAAGGCCGACGACGGCGAGATCGAGGATGCCGACTTTGAAGTGGTGGATGACGACAAGTAGTCCCGGCCTTAAGAAATGGACGGTAACGGGCGGTCAAAGATCGCCCGTTCTATTTTTATACCCAACCATGAAGTTGTAACTTATACACTAAAGGGATTTCAGAGCGATGCGGTTGTGGAAAAACAGTCTAAGGCTTTTGGGCCGGTTAGTGTTGTTGCTGGTAGTGGCGGCTGCCACACTGATTATATTTTTCCCGGGACTGCTCACCAAGTATTTCCAGCTGTACGCCAATTATAAATACTTGGATCCGCTGGGACTGCGGGTATCGTACCAGGGCTTTGAAGGCGACCTGTTCGGTACTATGAAATTTGATCAAGTGCTGGTGACCACCGCTGACGGCGGGTTTTACCTGGCTGCGGAAAATGTCGAACTTAACATTGATTTCCTACGCTTGATCCGCAGGGACCTCTCCCTCGATGAAGTCCATCTGGAAAGAGTGGAAGTGCAACTGCCCTCCGGCGAAATTTCGGGACATTTGGCGGACATGCAGTTGCCGGAGCTGCCGTGGGTATCGATCCGAAATCTCAGAATCGATGAGGGCTGGATCCATCAGGGTGATGTCGATTTGTGGGTCCGGATCAGCGGGAATCTTGATGTCACCCAATCAGTGACCTTGAAACAGTCGCGGTTGGAGATGACTCACCCGCAACTACCTGATACTGTGGTTCTACAATCCGAAGTGCTGACCTATGACGGCCGGTCTATAGTCGTGCGGAATGGACACCTGGCCTATAGAAGCTATCAGGCCGAGTTAACCGGGGCTGTGCAGCTGAAACCCGAGTTGCAGCTGGATCTGGCAGTGGCTATGGAGTGGGTGCCCCGATTGCCCCAACAACCTGATTGGATTACCGTGCAATCTCTTCACGGCCGGCTGGAGGGACCGCTTGAAACCCTCCAATGCGATCTGGTCCTGGGACTGCTCTGGCGGGATGATCCCCTGGATCTGGCCGAAGCGCGGTTCAACCTAATTCCGGCCGGTCTACAGCTTGAGCGGCTGCACCTGGTTCATCATGGTCAGGGACTCACGGTCAAAGGGCAAGTGTACTATGATGGTGGACTGACCTTGGAAGCCGATTTTGATCGGATGCACTTGAAAACGCTCATGCCGGAGTTACCAGATTTAACCCTGGATGGGCCGGTCCGGTTCTCCGCGCAGCGCCGTGGTAACCAGTTGGATTCTCTGGATCTGGAGCTGGCTCTGAAACAGCTGCGGTTCCGGGGCTTGCGCATCGGGGCAATTCGCGGTCGGTTGCATCTGGATGATGGGGTCTTGAGTGTGGTGGATACCGTCGGGCTGCATTTTGCCGGTAGCGAAATGCAGCTCTGGGGGACGGTGGATACCAAAAGGAAGCTATTGGACCTGGAGGTATACCTGCAAACCGATAGTCTGGCCACCCTGCTGGCGGCGGCGGGCCTGCCCGTGATCAACGGACGGGCTAACGGCCAAATCTGGGGCAGCGGACCATTCACTGACCCCAGCCTGACCGGCGCGGTGATGCTCACCGGTACCAGCTACCAAGGTCTGCGGGTTGGGCAGGCTTTTGTCCAATTCGTAATGGACAGTTCCCTTACTCGTCCCACCGGCCGCCTGAGCATCTCCATGGGCGACCTGGACCTGTTGGGCAATCCGGTTGAAGGGGGCGAGGCGGAGTTTATATTTGCCGGCGATACCATTTTTGCTCCTGCTTTCCGCCTGTATAGAGGATTTGATAAACTGACCGCCCGTGGCTCTCTGATTCGGGGGGAGCCGACGCAGCTGTTTTTAGATACTCTGGCGATAGTCCGCAATGCTGAACTGCTTGCCACCGGTGGACTGCTGGCCACCTGGGACGCCGGGCGGGCTGTATTGGCGCCACAGACATTCCAGGTGGCCAACGGCGAGGTGTCGCTGGTGGGGGACTGGCTCGACTCACGAGATTTTTCTTTTCAGATTTCTACCCAGCGGCGGGTAGATATCGAAGGGTTGTATAGGTTGCTGGGGCGGCCACCGGCCTCAGCCGGCAGTCTGGACCTGCACGCCAGCGCTCGCAATCGGGCCGGCGATTTTAAGCTGGATGGCAGCATAATTGCCCGGGACGGTAATTTTAACCGGGTACCATTCACCAAATTCAAGACGGAATTCCAGGTGGCAAACCGCCGACTCACTTTTACTTCCTTGGACTGGCAAACAGTGGAGGGCCGGGCAACAATGACGGGCAGCCTGTCTTACGCCGCAAACCACGACCACCCACTGGGCATGGGAAAAGCCGATTCCCTGCAATTCAGCGGCCAGGTAACCGATTTCCAGTTCCACGACTTGCAGCCATACCTGCCCTGGACGTATGAAACCCGGGGTCTGGTCACCGGAAACCTGTCGGTCCACGGTCCGGTAGTTGATCCCGTATATGAAGCCTCACTGATCTTTCTGGAGCCTAAATTTGATCTGTTCACCGGAGAGTCCCTCTCCGGACAATTGCGTTATGAGGATCAGGTCCTGGTCTTCGATGACCTGTACCTGAAGACCCCAACCGGAGAATATACCGGCGGCGGCCGGTTGCCGCTGGACCTGCGACCGGGCACTCCCCGAAGCCGGATGGCCACGGACGGCCCGATCGACATGGCCATCACGGGGCATGCCTCGCAGCTGGATTGGCTGGCGACCTACTTTGAGCCCATTGATTCACTGCATGGTGACTTCCTCCTGGAATTGGCTGTGGGGGGTACTTGGAACCAGCTGATCCGTAATGGCCGGCTACAGGTAAGCAAGGGGCGGGTCGAACTTTATATCATGGAAAACCCCATAGTAGATCTTTCAGGAGACCTGTTGCTTGAGAATAATCGGTTGCAGGTGCTGTATCTCGCCTGCCGGACTCCCCGGGAACCGGCAAGTGAATTAGTTGGACGAATCCGTCAAAGTGTGTTCGGTCGCTTGTCCGGCCGCCGTGGCCAGGGCGACTCGCAGCTGGCTGTCAGCGGTACGGTGGATATGACCGAGTTTTTCAGTCCCCGGTTTGATCTGCGAATAACAGGCCAGGAAGTCTATTTCGCTACTCCCCTGAAGGAAATCGAGGCCGTAGGATCGGCCGATTTCACCTTTACCGGCAAAGATACCATTGACTTAAGAGGAGAGTTCATTCCGGAGCCGGGAGGCCTGCTATTTCGCATGGACTTCGCTGAAACCGAGAGCTATGTGCTGCGGGAGCCGGATGAAAGCCCCATCATCCGCTATGACATTCGCGTTCCCTTTCACACCGGGGCCTACATACGTAACACCGAAGTGGACGCGGAGGTGGAGGGTGAGATTACGCTCACTGCCATGGGCTCGGAGGAGTTCCGCTACGCCGGTACGATTGATATCGTGAGCGGGGAATTAATGTATAACGGTTACCAATTCGTGTTTGACGAAGGTACCGTGGTCTTCGAGCCTTCCCGGTTCAATCCGCAATTCAATATACGCGCCACCACCGAAGTACCAGTTGGTCTGGAGACGGTAGACGTTACCCTCATTTTTTCCGGGACACTGGAAGAGCCCCGCTTGAATTTCCAGTATCCGCCCACCATGCCCTACACCGAAAGCGACCTATTGTCTCTGTTCACCTTGGGGGATCCGGCCATCGGCGGGGGGGATCCGGCCCGGGCGGCCACCCTCAGCCTGGGGAGAATCATGCTGCGGGAAAGCGAGCAATACGCCCGGCGACTCACCGGGCTGGACCGCTTCCAGATTCAGACCGGCGGCTACCGCAGCACCCTGGGGAGCGAGGGGCTGCGAATCAATTTGGGCAAGCGACTTTCCCCCCGGTGGTATATCGGACTACAGGCCGATCCCACCCTGACCTTCGAGCAATACGACTACCAAGTAGCATTCCGCCTGAGCTCCAATATGTTCCTGGAGGGCTCCCGTTCCCCTGGACAATACCGCATAAACTATCGCCTTAAATATCGCTACTGAGCTCGGCTCTCTGCTTTATAAATGGGTCACTTCCGCCGGGTGCTACTGTTTTCCCTGGTCTGGTTAAGTCAACCGTTTGGCCTGATCGCCCAGGTAGACAACTTACCCATCGGTAGTATTTATTTCTCAGGAAACGAAACATTCACTGAGGAGCAGCTCAAAGGCCTCATGAAGTTACGGGCGGTGCGGGCTTTCGCCTTTCGGGATCAGCCCTTCAGCCGTCGGGCCCTGCGCATTGACGCCTTGACGCTGGAAGGTTTTTACGCCAGCCAGGGCTACCTGGAATCATCCGTCACCGATTCCTTTGTGGTGAACTCCTCCGGGCAGGTGGACGTCTACCTGATCATCATAGAAGGGCGGCAGTTCATGCTGGCGGATATCGAAGTGACCGGTAATCGTCTCCTCAGCACTATAGACATCCTCACATTCTTGGATCTGCAGCCCGGCGAGCCCTTTAACCCGGTCTATATCCGCCACCGATTGGTCGAGTTGCGTCGCCACTACCAGAACCAGGGCAAATTGACCATAGATATCCTCGAAGAAAAGGAGGCTGATGAAGACGTGCACCTGCGACTGTTTATCTCCGAGGGCCTCACTTACACTGTGGGGGACGTCAACATAACCGGACTGGTCCAGATACCGGAAAAATTCGTCCGGCGGGAACTGCTGTTCAAGACCGGAGATACATTCAGGCAGGACGATTTGATTCTGTCTCAACAGCGCATATTCGAATCCGGCCTGTTTGCCGCCGTGGAGATTCTTCCCGAGGTTCGATCCTTAGAGTCCGGGATTGCCGACATGGAAATCAGAGTTCGGGAATTGGAGCGGCGCAGCCTCGACCTGACGCTGGGATTTCAACAGAAAGAGGACCCCGGCTCCGGCGAGCCCAGTACGGCGGTGGCCACTTCAGGCCAGTGGTGGCACTCGCGCATTTTTGGTAGCGGCATCCGCTCGGGCATCACCTTGGAAACCGACCTGGTACTGCAAGCGCTCACCTCTCCGAACCTGCTGGTTTCTTTGGAATTCCAATCACCATGGACCGTGGGGATCAGAATTCCAAGTTCGGTGAAGTTCTTCTCCGATTACCGCACAACTCCGGACCGAATATTCACCAACGGCGTTGAGGTGGCCCTGATCCGCCGCCGGGTGAAGCGTACCCGGTTCACCGCCCGGTTTCGCTGGGCGCTGATCACCGCCGAGAAGGAAGTGCTCGATTCGGTGGCTACCACCGGCGCCAATCGCAGCATCAATTTCGATTACCTGTTCCAAGGGGTGGATAATCTGCTGGCGCCACGCAAGGGAACCATCTTCCAGATTAATCCCTCCCTGAACGGCATCGTACTTGAGGGTGCCGATGACGTTCCTTACTACCTTAAGCTGGAGGCTGATATCAGGCGTTATCATCCCGTGGGCCGGGAGGCGGTTTTCGCCTACCGGGCCAAGCTAGGTTACTTACAGACCTTACCCGCGGGGGATGGTCGCAGTTTGCCACTTATCGATCTGTTCGACCTGGGTGGCAGCACTTCCCTCAGGGGCTGGACCCGGCCAAAACAATTTTCCGCTGAGGGCGGGATGATCAAAATGCTCGGCAATGTGGAATTTCGCTTCCCATTGATCTGGATACTGGGCGCAGAGCTGTTCCTCGACATGGGGGCTTTAAAGGCCTTCAATTCTTCCTTTACCAACGATCTGGAGTGGAAATTGGGCTGGGATCTCGGCATGGGGATTC
>JADFMC010000235.1 GCA_022564085.1 Fidelibacterota bacterium
CAACATCACTCCCCGCCGCTACGCCGTTTCCATACCTGTCGCGGCCATCCCAGACCACCTCAAACCGTCCCAGGTCCTGCCATCCTTCATACAGGGTGGTGATCTCCTGGCCCAGCAGGTTGTAGATCTTCAGCGACACCGGCGCCGGGCGGATCAGGCTATATTGCAGACGGGTGGTCGGATTAAAAGGATTGGGATAGTTTTGTGCCAGGGCAAAGTCAACCGGCAGCTGCGCTAATACCTCATCCACTGCCTGGTCCACATATTCCGCGCTGCCCGCCATCACCTTCAGATAATAGGGATAGCGCTCGCTATAACCGGTAATGGCAGCCGGGACTTCACCGGCGGTAAGATCATATACGGCCCGTTGCTGGAGATCCATCAGCACAACCTTGTTCCCAGCCGGTAAGTCGCCCTCCAGCTGGGTGGTCAGAGCAATGGGCCCGGTGGAATTCTTGGTGCGCAGTTGCAGGTCCCAGGTCCCGTCGGTCTCCTCCCAGGAGCGAATGTCCGACGATAACGCGGTTAGATTCCCGCCCCACTCCGGCCGTTCCATGACCAGGGTAATGTAACCATCGATAAAAGGCGGCTCGGGAGCATCGAAGCGGTCCAGCTGCTCACTGGCCCCCTGGATCCGCCCGATGGCGTTGGCTACATCGGTGTAGCGCTCACCACGAACCGCCAGGTGCATCAGCCAGCCATCCAGTTCCTCAGGCTCGATATTCTTAGCCAGCAGCAATGTCCCCGGTATGGCGCGCAAGGTCAGGGTTTCGGCAGTGACACTCCTATTATAGACCGCATAACCACCCCAAGGTACCATTGTGCCCCGGTTGGCGGACCAACCTGAGCCGTCATAAGTGATGGGGCCGCTGAATAAAGAATCATTGAACTGGACCGGAAACGAGAACGGAAATGGATTGCCGATCAGGTTCCACCCGGGTGCCAGTTCGATGTCAAGGCCCTCAAGGTCCTTGGTCTTGCCGGCGGTAAGGCTGAATTGCAGTCCGGGCGTCACCCGTTGATGAATCCAGTAGCCGGCACCCGCCGACAAATTGATAGGAGCCGTGTAACTAGCGTTACTACTGTTATATGCGAACACCTTCCAGGTAAAATTACCTGATTCCACGCCAATCTTAAACCCGATATTGGCGGACAGGGAGGGATTATCCAGGAAGCTGGGTACCGAGAACAGACGCCAGGTTTCCGCAGGGATCCCGTTGCCGTACATACCTTGAAGGGTATTGGTTGCCAGGGTGTTATCACCGTAGCTCACCGGCAATGATACCGGTGCGGTAACCGAATCATTCCCGGCGGCATCTACCGCCTTGATCTGCACCAGCAGCCCGGTAAATCGTACTTCGCTGCCAGGGATGGTGTAGCTGAACTGGCCGGGATTGCCTTCCTGCATGGTCCTGATGGATGTATCCGCTATCCCGCCCCCGCCGGGCAGATAGATCAATTCCACCACGGGTGTACCGCGGTTATCGCTCACCATGGCGGTCACGGTGACGGGAGCACCCGCTGGCACCGGCAGGGGACTGGCGCCAGTACCCGATATCTGGGGCGCTATTTTGTCAACGGAGGAAGTGCCGACAATGAATTGGCTGAAGCCCGTGACCCCTGAAAATGTGATGGAGCTGTCGGTGGCGGAGGAGCCGGTGGTGGGCGCCACGGTCCAGGCCCCTGTGCCGTCGCTATTCCGCCGGACCAGCTTCAGACTGTCGGCGGTATTCTTGATCTCCAGAGGAACCCCCCCGGCCCCCAGCTCAAAGGTCAGTTGCAGGCTGAAGTTGGGCGTGCCCTGGCTGAAGTAGTCAATCCGCCAGATGTCATTGGTGGTGAGCAGCTCGATGCCCGGTGGCAACGTTCCACCAGGCGCCCCGGTAATCTGGGCCACCTCGATCACATCATCGCCTCCGGGGGTAAACGAGTCGAAAACGATGCCGATATTGGTGGAGGGGAATTCGATTACCCCGGCGTCGGGTGGGAGACTCACGACATCCAGCACCTCGTTCTCCGAGGAAGGCGTCGTAAACAGCTGCTGATTGGATGGAAAGAAGTCACCGCCGGCTTGAATTGCCATCACCTGAAAACGGTAGGTGTGGCCGGCAATCAGGTTGGTGAGCGTGGCCGAAACGGGCACTATCGCCGTGCCAGAGACCAGGATGGGGATTTGCGGGATAGCCCGGATATTGGATTCATCAGCCATGTCCCAGTAATCGAAGAACACCTCCGTTTCGACACCGTCGGGCATCACCTCGGCCACCAGGGTCGCGGAATTGCTGGTGATGCCGATGGCGCCGGCGGTAAAGGCCCAAGGGCCACCCTGGAACCCGGGGGGTTTGAAGCCGATGGCATAATTGTCTGTCACCAGGAAGTCCCGCTCCACCGCCGCCAGGCCATCATCGCCGGCGGCATTCTCGATGCCCACCGTAGCCTGGTCGGTGAGGCCGTTCATGGCCAGGTATTGGAACAGAATGGCCCCGTCGTCATACAGCTGTACCTGGAAGGTGAAGTCGGTGGCCATTTGGGCGGATACTTTCCCCGGACTGAGCTGGATAAGAGCATCCTGCGGGTCGATCACGGATATATCGAGGCCGGCTTTACCACCGCCGGTGTCGAACTTGCCGACCGGCATGACGCTGGCTCCATCCTTACCGGATTTGCCGGGAGCCGTCTGGGGCTCCTGGAAAAATGGCACATTGGTATACTGGACGATAAAGCGATTGTTGGCGGCGTCGTCGTAGTAGTGGATAGTGCCGCCACCACCGTCGGCGGGATCAGGGTTCAGGTCAGCCCAGAAGGCGGCGATGAAGTTGTTGGCGCCAGCCGGGTTCGGGATATCGAGGTCGTTCCCTGACTGATCCTCATTGCCTCCGAGGTCGGCAACCCCTTCGGGGCCAAAGGCCAGGTAGCCGTTCGATGAGATTTTTACTTGCGTATAATTGTTCTCGTAGAACGGGAAGGAGAACGGCAAGGGCACCAGGGAAAAGGTATCATCTCCCAGGTTCAATGGGGTGCTCTGGATACCCGAGGCAGTAATGTCGGACCACTCCACCGCCGGACCATCAGTTTCGCGACTGTCGCGCCACTCGTAGCCCCAATTGTCCGGGCCACCCTGGTGCGCCAGGGGCGGGTCCACGTAGGCGGTGTCCGAGATGGACTCTGCGCTCTCTTGGGTACCCTGATTGGTGGCGGTCACCCAGTAGAAGTATTCCTCATCGGTAACGCCGGGGTAGTCGATGTAATGGGTATAGGGTACATTTATATCATGGTTCCATGCCGCATTGTCAGGATTGTTGTCTATGCTCCTGTAGACCGAGTAATATGAAATATCAGTTTCGGTGTTGGCATCCCAGGTGATGGCGGCGGCCCCGGAGCCGCCGTAAGCCTGCACATTCATGGGGGCCGCGGGTGGCTGGGTACCGAGGAAAGCCGCCCGGGCAGCGTCCGCATTAGCCTGGAGGTCCGGTAGATTATCGCCCCCCACTACCGCAAAGGCCACCTGAACAGTTCCGCCATTTGGTATGTCACTAACTCCCACCACGTGGATGGTGCGTACTTCGTCGGCTTGGGTGGGCGGCGTAGGATCTGATGCGTTCATCAAAGCTAAAAGATCAGTATCACTATAATCCAAAGTTCCCACACTCCGGCCGGAAACCTGCCCCTGGAGGACAACGGTGCCATAATACTTAGTGTTCTGTGCGGTCTCGTAAGTATAGATTAAATCCCGGTTATCATCATAACCAC
>JADFMC010000236.1 GCA_022564085.1 Fidelibacterota bacterium
GAGCGGGTGGTGTTGGGCGGCTTGGCCGATTGGGCCGGCCGGCTGCTCGACTCCGACCGGATCTACATCACCGCTTGCGGTACCAGCTGGCATGCCAGTCTCATCGGCGGCTATATTCTGGAGGAGCTGGTGGGCATCCCGGTGCAGGTGGACTATGCCAGCGAGTTTCGTTACCGCCCATCGCTGGTGGGTCCCGGCACGACCCTGATCGCTGTCAGCCAATCGGGGGAAACTGCCGATACCATGGCGGCGGTGAAAAAGGCCCACGACCAGGGGGCTCTGACGCTGGGGATTGTGAACGTAGTGGGCAGCAGCATTGCCCGGGAGACCGATTGCGGGGTGTTCATTCATGCCGGACCCGAGATTGGGGTGGCCTCCACCAAGGCCTTCACCTCCCAGACCACCGTATTCCTGCTGATCAGCCTGCTGCTGGCCCAGAAGGCGGGCCGGTCAAAGGAGCTGCTGGCGGCCGTCCTACACGACCTGGCGACGATTCATGAACAGGTGGCCGAGATACTGGACCAGTCGGACGCTATCCTGGAGCTGGCCCGGGAATACCAGGACAGCCAAAATTTTCTCTACCTGGGGAGGGGATTGCATTTCCCCATCGCCCTGGAAGGGGCGCTGAAGCTCAAGGAGATATCGTACATCCACGCCGAGGGCTATCCGGCGGCGGAAATGAAGCACGGTCCCATCGCCTTAATCGATGAGAACATGCCGGTGGTGGTAATGGCCTTAAAGGACGGTACATACGAGAAAATCCTGGCCAATATGCAGGAGATTCGGGCCCGCCGGGGGCGGATCATCGCAGTGGCCAATGAGGCTGACCCGGAGCTGGAACAGCTGGCGGAGCATATTATTTACGTGCCCCGGGTGCATCGCCTGGTTCAGCCGTTGCTTACTGTGATTCCCTTGCAGCTTTTGGCTTACCACATCGCGGTCCTGCGCGGTTGCCACGTGGACCAGCCCCGGAACCTGGCCAAAAGCGTCACGGTGGAATAACGCCGGCAGTGCCGCCCGGCCGGAAGAATAATTGGTTCGATTTCAGCGCCTTGATGGGCGCCAGCGGTCTGCGATTGCTGCTCAGCCGCCGGGATGACCAAAACGGTGGGCAACCACTAGCTCAGCATAGGGAAATACTGGGGCGGGAGTTGGGCTTTTCGCAGGGCGACCTGGCCGTGCCTCACCAGGTGCACGGTACCCAGGTTGATTGGGCCGATGATGGCCGGGTCTACCCGCAGACCGATGGTCTGCTGGCCGCCAATCCCGAACCGGTGCTGACGCTCCAGGTGGCCGACTGCGCACCGGTATTTTTGTATCATGCCCCCAGTCGCACCCGGGGACTGGTGCATGCCGGTTGGAGAGGGCTGGCCGGCGGCATTTTGGCAGCGGCGGCGGACCACTTACGGCACCGCGATATAGGTATGGGGCAGGTTGCCGCGGTGATTGGGCCGGTAATTGGGCCGGAATGTTACCAAGTGGGGCCGGAAGTGGCGGCACAATTCGACACCAGGTTTCTCACGACCAATCCCGATGGGAGCTACCAGCTGGACCTGCCGGGCGTGGTGCGCTTCCGGCTGGAAGAGATCGGCGTACGGGCGGAGAACATCGCCGCCGCCGGGATTTGCACCAAATGCGATTCCCGTTGTCATAGTTACCGCCGGGACGGCCAGAGGGCCGGGCGGATGGTCGCTTTCTTCTATGAACAAGGTTAAGGCGTAGAAATGGACCTCATATCCACGGTGATTCTGGGCATTCTCCAGGGCCTCACCGAGTTCCTGCCCGTCAGCAGCTCCGCCCACTTAGTTGTGGGCCAGCATCTGCTGGGTGTGCAGCACCCCGGGATGCTGATGGAGGTGGCCCTGCACCTGGGCACCTTGTTGAGCGTGGTGGTCTACTTTCGCCACGACCTGGTGCAGCTGATACGAGGCTCACTGTTGGCCGGCCGGGCCGGTTCGGAGGAGCGGCGGGAGGTAGGCTACCTGGCGCTGGCCACCCTGCCGGCGGTATTGGTGGCCTTAACGCTGGCGGACCAGGTGTCGGCGGCCTTCGAAAATATTGCACTGGTGGGGGCCATGCTGCTGGTAACCTCCCTGGTGCTGGCCAGCAGCCGGTTTACTCATTCTCGCGACGGCGTGCGAATGACCTGGGTCGTAGCGCTGATCATTGGTAGCGCCCAGGCTGTGGCCATCCTGCCGGGAATCTCCCGGTCGGGACTAACAATCGTGGCCGGGCTATGGTTGGGGCTGGGCGGCGTGGCCGCGGCGCGCTTCTCGTTCCTGATGGCGGTGCCCGCCATTTTGGGAGCGGGACTGCTGCAAGGCCTGGAGGTGGTCAGGAGTGGAATTTTGCCCACGCCTGGATTGGCCGTGGGTCTGGTGGTGGCCGGGGTTACCGGTTATGCCGTGATCGCCTGGCTGCTGGATATCGTCCGAAAAAGGCGACTGTACCTTTTTGCCGGCTATACCATGCTGGTTGGTCTAACGGTTATTTTCAGGCTGTAAATTGGCCGTTGGCGGTAAATTTTCTACCGCGGGGGATGGCTGAAGCGATTAGAGGGAGCGATTTGCATGGGCGCGGTAGGTATCGGATTCGGTGTTTACTTGGTGGTTATCCTGGTGGTAGGGCTGCTCACGGCCCGTTTGAACAAAACCCTGCCCGATTTCCTGTTGGCCGGCCGTCGCCTGGGACCGTGGGTGGTGGCCTTCTCGGAGCGGGCCTCTGGAGAGAGCGGCTGGATGCTGTTGGGGCTTACCGGTCTGGCCTACGCCACCGGTCTGGGAGACCCTAGCGGAACCAAGCTGGAGCCCGCCCTGTGGACCGGGTTGGGCGGAGTGGCCGGCATAGCGCTCTCCTGGTACCTGGTGGCCCAGCGGCTGCGCAGCGAGAGTGAGCGACTGGGAGCCCTGACCTTGCCGCGCTTCCTGGAGCTGCGTTTTAGGAAGCACGATCCCACTATCCGGCTGGTGGCCACCGCCATCATAGCATTCAGCTTCACCTTTTATATCGCCGCCCAATTCGACGCAGTGGGCAAATCACTTGAGCAGACCTTCGGCTGGCCCCACTTTGGCGGTGTTATGGTGGGTGCCGTCATCATAGTATTTTACACCATGATGGGGGGCTTCTTTGCCGTGGCCTGGACCGATTTCTTCCAGGGCTGGGTCATGCTTCTGGCCCTGGTGCTGCTGCCGCTGGTGGCCTTGGGTGAAGTGGGCGGGTTTAGCGGTCTGGCCGAGCGGATCGGCGCCATCGATCCCCGCTTGCTCACTCCATCCGGCGGCCGAACCGGCTGGAACCTGGTTGCGGGGATTGCAGGCGGGTTCGGCGTCGGCCTGGGATATATGGGGCAGCCCCACCTGCACATGCGCTACATGAGCATTCGCTCGCCGGATGATATACCCACGGCCCGCAGCATCGCCCTGGTATGGGCGGTAGTGTCTTACAGCGGGGCCGTACTGATGGGTCTGGTAGCCCTGGCATACTTCGGCGCTGGCTACTTCGCCGACCCGGAGATGATGATGCCGGCCCTGGCCCTATCCATTTTCCCGGCCTGGTTCGCCGGTATCCTGATCAGCGGCGCCCTGGCGGCCATGATGTCCACCGCCGATTCCCAGCTGTTGGTGACCACGTCAGCGGTGTCGGAGGACGTATATCACCAGATGGTGGACCCGGCGGCGGACCAGAAGCGGCTGGTGCTGGTGTCCCGGATTGCCACTCTGGTAATCGGGGCGGCGGCCATCGCCTT
>JADFMC010000237.1 GCA_022564085.1 Fidelibacterota bacterium
CCGGCTGCATTGGGCCGCCAGGCAGCAGGCCAATGCCATCAAGACAATCCTGGTGAAAGGGGGTCTCATCAAGCGCGCAATATAGGTGCGAATCCTCTCCGCCCTCAATCGATTTCTCCAGCGCTGATGGCCGGTCCCGGAGGCTGCCTGTCCCGGCGCTCCACCACAGCGCAAAGCCACTCCGCCTCCCGTTGCAAGGCCCTGGTGGTCAACCCCAGAGAGCGGCAATGAGCCTTTAGCCGGCTTTGGTCATCGGTCAATAGGCCGGAGACGATCAGACTGGCCCGGGAATTGGTCCGGCGGTAGTGCTCCAGGATGGGGAACACCACCTTTGGGCTGATGTTAACCAGCACCAGGTCGCAGTCAAAGTCGGTCCACTCCAGGACGTCGCCCACCACCAGCTGCGGTACCACCGGCAGACTATTAAGTTTCAGATTATCCTTAAAGTTGCCCTGGCAATCCGGGTCATGCTCCACTGCCACTACCCGGGCCGCGCCCAGTAGGGAGGCGGCGATGGCCAACACTCCCGAGCCGCTGCCCAGGTCCAGAACCCGTGCTCCCCGGCAACCCAGCTGCTCCAGGGCCCGAATCGCCAGACGGGTGCTGGCGTGGTGGCCGGTGCCAAATGCCAGGCCGGGACGAATACGGATCAGGGTGGGCGCACTGGTGGTGGTATCCCAATCAGGGACAATCGTAATTCCGGCTGTGACTGTCACCGGCTCAAAATCTTTCCGCCAGACGACCTCCCAATCCTCCTTGGGCACCGGACGCCAGGTAGCGGAAAGCCGGCCGGCCACAAGCCGCGCCTCCGCCACCGGTCTGTCGCGGGCCGGCAGGTAGACCTGGAGCCGAGGGTTACCGCCATTGTCCGCTGTGGCTCCAGGGCTCCAGTCACCAGGTCTCCCAACTGGGCCAGACAGATTTCCAGCTCCTCCCTGGGACCCTCAAGTTCCAGGACCAGCAGTTCTCGCCGCGTGGCGTCAGCCGGCAAGACCATCAGGGCCGCTCGCTGTAGATCAGGGTCGTAATCACAGTGCCCACTGCCTCCAGGCTCTCCGGCGAGCACTTGTCGGGCGTATCCTCCAGGGTGTGCCAGTAGCTCGGGCCGTCCGGCGCGGGATAGTCCATGTCGATGATATCAACCGCCGGTATGCCGGCTTCCAATAGTGGTAAATGATCGTCGTAAACAGCTGGACCGATCTCAAATACAAACTGGGAATAGCCCAGGTCTTGGGCCAGCTCCCAGATGCGCTGCGTAAGTTCCCGGGCGTCCCGCCAGGAATAATATTCCATGGGCAGGCGCAGTTGAGCATCGCCCACCATATCCAGTAGCACCGCATAGCGCGGCCGGATTCCGCCCAGCAGTTGCTCCATTTCCCTAACAAACGCTTTAGTGCCCAGGGCGAAATTATCAAGATCCCCCGAGCGCCCCACATCCTCGGCGTCCACCAGCAGCAGGTCGACCCCCACCGGCGGCGGTTCCCGGGCCATTAACGCGGCCAGGTGTAACAGGACTGCCACCCCGCTGGCCCCGTCGTTGGCGCCCAGAATAGGCCGGCTGCGGTTGGCCGGATCGGGGTCCTGATCGGCCA
Organism: Fidelibacterota bacterium; assembly: GCA_022564085.1. GTDB lineage: Bacteria > Fidelibacterota > Marinisomatia > SCGC-AAA003-L08 > TS1B11 > JACZSB01. Next base: position 1,593 of record JADFMC010000237.1, read on the forward strand.
CTGCCCGGGTGTCATAGTGGGCCAGCATTAATAGCCGCACCGGGCTGGCGGGATTGAAGCGGGCCAGAAAATTGATTATCTCCAGGGTATCGCCCCGGTAGGGGTGGGGCTGACGGGTCACCTGCACCACCAGTTCATGGGCCAAGGGCCGCAACTGTTCCTCTAAAAAATTGACCATGGCAGTATGCCCCGGGGAGCCGGGGAAACGGGGTCCCAGCGCCGTCTGGGCCTCCAACAACCGGAAAGCTTCCCGGCCGTCGAAATAGGGTCCTTGCTGGGCGGCGGACCATTGCCCGCCCATTATAATTAACAGTGTTAGCGTTATCAATCGCTGCCCCATGGCCCGGGTCAGTTGCCTCTAATGGCGATGTTTACGTCGAAGCCGAATTCACGGTCAATACGCCGCCCGGTGATGTCATTGTAGATTTCACTATAGCCGGTTCTAAAGCTACCGGTTACCTTGTTGGAGAAGGTGTAAGTGATGTAGGGCTTGATCCCCCAGCGGCGACTTTCCCGGGTGATGGAGAATTCTGCGGCCTCGCCCTTGCGCTGTTCATCCTGTGAGCTGCTCAGGTCGAAGTCCAGGCTGAAATTGATGGAGTTCTGCAAATTCAGGTCCCGTAGGAAAGGCAACGGCACCTTCAGCCCCCCCCGATGTTGGTAACTGGCCGAGGCGGTGATATTTCTGGTGCTGCCTTTTCTATCGCCGGCCTCGGTGCGACTCAAATTCTGTCCCACGCCATAGCGCAGGTTACTGGAGATTCCATTGTTAAAATTGATTGTCAGGCCCAACAGGGGCTGAAACTGCATGCGGTAAGTGTCGTTGCTCACCCGGTTTCCCTGCTTGTTACTCGACATGCTCCCATTGTAGGAATGGTCCAGACTCACGCGCCAGGGGATTTTTTTAAGTAGCGGAAGTTTTTCCAAATTAGACCAGCGCACGCTCCAGTTAAAAAAGGGCAGGCCCACTTCTTTCCCGTCCGATAGCACCAGGAAGTCGATGGTCCGCGATTCGGTAGTAGCGTTGGACCCCTGGTTGGAAGTCCATTTGCGGCTGTGGGACAAACTTACATTTACCGACCGGCCGATATTGAAACCGGTGCGCACGGACATGTCGCGGTTACGGCCCAAGGTAGCGAAGCCGTTGATGGTAGAATCGATATCCAGCCCGGTGGTAGTGACCAGCCCCAGGCGGTAGTTTATAGCGGGTTGACCAATCACCGCAGGCTCAGCGGCCGTGCGGCCGTAGGCGTAGTTGAAGGCGATTGGATTGACCTTACTGAGTACGGCATGAATATGCTTGAGTACCCCCTTAACCATTGGATTGTTGACTTCCAATAGCTTTTTTTGATCGTCATCTTTAGTCTGACCGGAACTGCGCCGCCGCCGCGAACGGCCACTGGCCCGGCCCTTGGATTCCGGGGTATAGAAGATCTCCACCAGGTTCTTGAGCTGCAGGTTCACGTTGCCGCTGATGCGTCCCTGGTTGGATACTCGCCCACCGCTTGTGGGGTCGATAATGGGGCGGTTCTTACTCCAGGAATACCGGGCCTGGTAGTTCAGCTTGGGACTGAACCAAGAAAATATGGTCGGGTCAAAATTGGCGGAATATTGCTCACCGAGCTGTAAGGGGTAGCCCATATCCAGGGTCTTCAGCGCCTTCAGTTTTGAATAGCGGAGGTGGTCCAGGGCATTGTTGGCGCTCCAGCTGTAACTCGTGTTCAAACGGTCAGTCACCCGGTAACTGGCGTTAATTGCGCGTTTCAGGCTGAGGGTGTAATTCTGCGTAGTGGTCTCCAAGGAATCCCGGGTGGTACGGCCTGATTTGGTCTCGGCAATATTAGTGGAGAAATTCAAATTTGAAGGTGAATAGTAAATCCGGGTATCACTTATTTTGGCCCCTAACCAGGGGATAGAGGCCAGCTTATGAAAAGGCTCCAGGTAGTTTTCATCGCTGAATTTGATGGGATAGGCCGCCTGACCCGTAATACTCTGGGTTATGTTTCGCAGCTCCTGTTCTGATGAGGTCTGTTTGCGGGCGTAGGCCACGCCACCCGTGAGACGGTCCAGGGTCTGGCGCATCAGCCAGAACCGGCTGCGGCTGGACTTGGCGAAACTGGTCTTCAGGTTAATCTGCCGGCTGAT
>JADFMC010000238.1 GCA_022564085.1 Fidelibacterota bacterium
TATTCCGCCCGGTACCAGGCACGTTCTAGGAATGGGATCGTTGGGTGTGTGGATAAGCGATCATAAATATGAGAAATTCCTTGCAAGCGCCCCCCAAAGCTAGTGGAGTCTTATTCCATTAAAACAACATAATATGATCCGTTATCATTTGTTCTAAAAGGGTTATGGCTGCAAAACCTATGTAGGAGGTCTAGACATGAATCGCACTAGCCAACTCGCTGTTTTTCTTTTCATGGCCAGTTAAATGTTATCAGCGCTTCGGGCCCAAATCCCGGGCACCCTGGCATATCAAGGAATGTTGAGCGACAGCCTGGGAGTACCCAAGCCGGACGGCAGCTATGCCTTCAATGCGATCGACGGGATCTTTGTGCAGGATGCCGTAGAAAACAGCCAGTATAATTCCTTTGGTGGCGACGGCCTGAATCACAAAGCTGATGACGCCGAGGTCTACCTGGGCATGCCCCGGAACTTTAACGTGGGTCTGTCGATTGGCTTCTAGCCCCACCTGAAAACAACAACCGTACTGACGAGGAAGCCCTCCCGCTTGTGGGGAGGGCTTCTTGCGTGTTTATACCCTATTAAGCTCAGTAGATGATCGTCAATAGCATATTGACCGGCAGCGGTTTGGTGCGCTGGGTGCCACCATGGCACAATAATTGCCCCTTACATTCTCGGAGAAGGAGATGGAAGGATGAACCCAGTCGCGGCCGCTGCTTTAATCGTTCTTGCCTTAATGGGTAGCGTGGCTCACCAACACAGCGTAGAGCGCTCCAAGGCAGTCATTTATTACGAGAATGGGTATACCGCCCGGGTAACGATTATTAACTATGGCGATAGTTTTTGCCCCTCAAATTGCGGGGTATGGCACAGACATAGGGTCCATGATATTCGCTGGTCTTGTTCCCCGGCTGTCGATTGCGGCCATTTTACCGTTTTTCATGTGATCTACCGCGGCGCCGACAATCGAATCGCCGCTCTTGAGCAAGAACTACGGGAATCGGATTATACCGTCGTAAGCAGCCCAAACATCATCGCCTCTAGGCCGTAAACATAATTCTAGCAGCGGCCTCGGCCACCGTTTGACTAAGCCGCTTTTCTTTCCAACGCCTACCGGCGATGCCCGCCTACATCAATTCGTGCGAAACAGTGATTTCGAGGTAAGGGCCATTTACTTGCCCCTTGCCGCCACAGACGGTAAACTTATTTCGTTATCCGCTGACAATCGGGGCGGAAAAGAGCCGTTAAAATGGGTTACGACATGAGCGAGCGAAAGAAGCCGGGCGCCTTTCCAGGGTCTGGGAAGTGGTTTAGCTGCATTTTATTCATGCTGCTTTTCAGTAGCTGCGCGTATTTCAATACCTTCTATAATGCCAAGAATTATTTCCGCTCCGGCCTGGCCATCATGGAGACTGCCGGCCGGCCGGACGATGATCAGATCCCCCGGCAAGCGGCCGACGCCTTTCACCAGGCAATAGCAAAGTCGCTGAAGGTGATCGAGCAGTACCCTGACAGCAGATTTGTCGATGATGCCCTGTTCATTCTGGGGCGCAGCCACTACTACCGGCAGGAATATGGTCTGGCCGAGCGTTACTTTACCCAACTGCTCAATGAATTCGTCTGGCTGGGTTATACCGACCAGGTGCGGCTATGGCTGGCGAAAGTGCACGCCGAGATGGGGCTATACGAGATCATGGAAACCGACCTGGCCCCCATTCTTGAAGCGGAACGCCCATCGCGAGTTTTGCTGACCGAAATATTTGTGCTCCGCGGTGACCTGGCTGTACGGCGCCAAGAAACCCAGTTGGCGATCCGGGCCTACGAAGCAGGAGCCCAAGGAGCCGCCACCAACGCCCAGCGAGCCGCTATCTACTACAAGCTCTATAAATTGGCAATGTCGGAGGAGGATCTTCCTACTGCTCTCCAATACCTGGAAGAATTCACCAAAAGCACACCCAACGAGACCGAGCGGGTGGAAGCCCAATTGGGACGCATCCGGTTGATGCAACAGATGGGGGCGGTTGAGGCGGCCTACAAGGAGATCCGTAAGATGGAAACGCTGGCGGAGTACTCCAGCATTATCCCCGGCCTGCGCCTGGAGATTGGCAAGATTGAATATGAACGGGGGAATGTGGATATCGCCCTGGAACGGTTCGGCGAGATTATCGTGGAATATGGCACGCTCCCAGAGGCCAGCGAGGCCGCATTCCGGGCCGGAGAAATCCAACTGGTGGAGAAGCAGGACACCAAGGCAGCTCGGGCCCTGATACGCAAAGTGCGCACCAATACGCTCTATTACCAGGCAGCCCGGGCAAAATTAAACCTGATCGATACTATCGAAAAACTGCTTCAGAAGATTACTAAATTGGAAGCGCAATTGGCGCTCGAGGCAAAAGAAAGTCCAAAAGGCGGGGAGCTCGATTCCACCACCGTCCAGGTTGATACCCTGGCCATTCATCAACAATTGGCCTATGCTAAATACCGACTGGGGGAGACCCGTTTGTTGGATATGCGGGACAGCGACGCGGGCCTGGAGCTGATGGCTGAAATCGTTACGCGCCATCCAACCAGCGACGTAGCCGCCCAGGCTGCGTATGTCCTACACTACCATGCTGAGGAGAACCATGATCAGGCGGAATTCTGGCGAGCTGTGCTGCTGGAACAATATCCCCAGTCGGCCTATAGCTTGCTGTTGGCCGATCCGTCAGCGAAATCCGGCTCCCGGGAACTGGACTACCTGATGTCGGCCGCCGCCCGGGCTATCACCTATGACCCTCGTCATGCTCTGGAACTATTCCAAGAAATCAGGCGGAAGTTCGGCACCGAGCAATCCAGCTTTGCCATTGGCTACCTTTACGACGAATACCTGGCGGAACTCGACAGCGCCATCGTGGCCTATGAAGAAAATTTGCTGGCCTACCCCCATGGAAAATATAGCCAAAAAGCTGATCGGCGGCTTAAGGAATTACGATCCATTAAGCTGGGCCCCGTATCCGCAGGCGAAAGCGCCGCCACTGAGGCGCCCCCCGCTGCCGATGATCCCGCGGTCGATCGGCGGCGTGAGTTCAGAGAGCCGGACGTAAAGGATGAATCCGCTATGGAGCCGTCCGAAGCAGATATTGAGCGTCGGCAAAACCGGGATCTAATCGAGTAAACATGTTACTGGAGGAATGTGAGGTCCTCTCGAACAAAACCCTGGCCACTGGATTGTACGAGATGAAGTTGGAGGGTCCCGGCATCTGCGCCCAGGGCCGGCCCGGACAATTTGTGAACATTCTGGTGAATCCCAGCGACACGCCTCTGCTGCGCCGGCCTATGAGCATCGCGCACGTGAATGGAACCACCTTCGGTCTGATATACAAAGTGTTTGGCCAGGGCACCCGGGAAATGTCCAGCTGGCAGCCGGGCCATATGGCCGACATCCTGGGACCGCTGGGGAACGGCTGGTGGCCCACCGATGACCGACTACCGCTGTTGGTGGGGGGCGGTGTAGGGATCGCGCCCATCTACTTCCTGCATCAACGACTTTCCCAAGCCGGGGCGCCGCACCAGTTGATCATGGGAGCCCGGACCGGGGCCGAGCATTTCCTGGAGCATGATCCGTCCGCCGGCGTCACCCTGACTACCGATGACGGCAGCGCCGGTATCGCCGGCACGGTAATTGACGGCTTGAAAGCTGCCATCAGCCGCCAGGACAATCAGGCGGTCACT
>JADFMC010000239.1 GCA_022564085.1 Fidelibacterota bacterium
ACCAGGAAGTCGCCCGGGCCATCGCACGGGAGGTGCGGGCAATCCTGACCCCGGAGGACGAAGCCCGGCTGGCCACCACCCGACAGGTGGACCCGGAAGCCTACCAGCTGTACCTCAAGGCGTGGCACTTCCGAACCAATGAGAGCCCGGAGAACTTCCAGAAGACGGTGGACTACCTGGAGCAAGCCGTAGCCATTGACCCCACCTTAGCCCAAGCCCATGCCCTGCTGGTATGGGGCGCTATCATGACCCAGATCTATGGTTTTATATCCATTGAAGAAGCCAGAAACATGGCCCGCGCCGCCATCGACCAGGCCGTGAAATTGGACGACACCCTGCCGGAAGTCCAGGTGAACCTGGGATTATACCGCTACTTCTACGAATGGGACTGGGCCGGTGCGGAGCAAGCCTTCAAGCGTGCTATCACCCTCAACCCCGGTTATATGCCGGCCCATTATGAATACGGCCTGTTCCTGGGCCGCATGGGGCGGACTGAGGAGGCATTGGCGGCAGTGCAACGGGCCAAAGACCTCGATCCCCTATCCCTGCAGGGGCCGTTAGGCCTTGGCATCGTCTCACTCCATGGGCGCCGCTTTGATCAAGCCGTTGCATACTTTGAGCAGGCCGTTGAACTTTACCCGGACAATGGTCATGTTATGAGTTATCTGTCGATGGCGTTTGCCTATGCGGGAAAGTACGAGGAAGCTATCGCGATCTATGAACAGTTGGCGTCAATCGATGCAAAAGCCTATTCAGCCAATATACAGACCCTAATCGCCACTTATGCCCGGATGGGCCGGCGGGCCGAGGCCCAGACGCTCCTTGACAGTCTGCGATTAGAAGACCAAGACCTCGTGATTGACCCGTTATACATGGCTAAGGTATATAGCGCCTTGGGTGAGACAGATGAGGCCCTGGACCAGCTGGAGCAAGCCTTTGAGGAGGGTTCGACGTTAATGCATTATCTTAAAACCCGCCCTCTATTCGACCCCCTCCGGGGCGAGCCCCGCTTCCAGGCCCTACTGCGCCGCCTGAACTTTCCAGAGTGATGCTATGGCTGAAACCCAACACCGCAAACTGGCCGCCATCATGTTCACCGACATCGTCGGTTACACGGCCCTCATGTCCCGGGACGAACGGCTGGCCCTGCAGGTGCTGGACCGCAACCGGGCGATCCTTAAGCCCCTCATTCAGGGCGCCAACGGGGAGTGGCTAAAGGAAATCGGTGACGGTACGCTCTCGGCCTTTGCCAGCGCCGTGGAAGCGGTGCAGTGTGCCCTGGAAATTCAGCGTTCCCTGGCAGATGATCGGGATCTGACCCTGCGTATCGGCATCCACATCGGTGATGTGGTATTTAAGGATGGGGATGTCTTTGGCGATGGCGTGAATGTGGCCTCCCGCATCGAACCGCTGGCCGAGCCGGGGGGCATCTGCATCTCTGATCGAGTGTACGACGACATCCGCAACCAGGCTGAAATGGCAACGCGTTTGGTGGGTCAAAAAAACCTGAAGGGCGTGGCTCGGCCCATTACCGTCTACGCCTTGCTGGTAGATGGGACCAGCCCGGCCCAGCAGCTGGCCGGTGAACCGGAAATGGGCATCAGTGGACCATCCATTGCAGTGCTGCCATTTGTTGATATGAGTCCTGAGAAGGATCAAGAGTATTTCTGTGACGGCATGGCTGAGGAGCTGATAGACGCCCTGGCCAAAGTGGATGGGCTGCGGGTTGTGGCGCGTACATCGACGTTCGTCTTCAAGCACAACCAGCAGGACATCAGACAAATCGGCGCCCAACTGAACGTGGACAAGGTGCTCGAAGGAAGCGTGCGCAAAGCCGGCAACCGGCTGCGGATCACCACCCAATTGATAAATGTGGCCGACGGCTATCACCTTTGGTCTGAGAAGTTTGACCGCGACCTGGAGGATATATTTGCCGTACAGGATGAAATTGCGCTAACGGTAGTGGAGACACTGAAGGTCAAGCTGGTTCCGTCACAACAGCGGAACCTGGTAGGCAGAAAGACCCAGAACCTGGAGGCCCATGATGCCCTAATGAAGGGTAATCATCATTGGAATCAACAGACACCCGATGCCATGCAGACGGCTATCGCTTATTACAAAACCGCTATTGAACTTGATTCCGGATTCGCCATGGCATATTCCAGTCTGGCCAATACCTATGTGATGTTATCGCTGTATGGCGGCGCGCCGTCGTCGCAAATGATGCCTCTGGCCCGTGAGGCCACTCAGCAGGCCCTTGAGCTTGATCCCCAACTGGCCGAAGCCCACATTTCCGCGGCGATCATCAGCTTTTCATTTGATTGGGACTGGGAAACGGCAGACAAGGAATTTCAGGCGGCCATCGCTCTAAAACCGGGTTCTTCGTGGGGTCACTTTTTTTATGCGTATTTTCTGATCACGCAGGCCAGGTTCGACGAAGCGATCCCGCGAATGAAGGTAGCCGTCGACCTTGACCCCCTCTCCCCGGCATTGGGGGCCTACCTGGGACAGGGATATCATCTCGCGCGCAGGGACGAGGAGGCTATTCGGCAATTAAACGCGGTGGTGGAGCTTGAGCCCGATTACTGGGAATCTCACCACTACTTAAGCGGGATATATTCGCAGTTGAACCGCCACGAAGATGCCATTGCCGCCGCGGAGAGAACTGTGGCACTCACTGACAACCCGGCCATGCGAGCGATCCTGGCGTATGTCTACGCCAGGGCCGGTGATGCCAAGAAAGCACGCGAAACCATCGGCCCAATCGAGGCGGCGGTTGGAAATATGCCTATCCCGAATACCTTCTACGCCGTTGTATTTATGGCCGTGGGTGATTTTGACAAAGCGCTATCGCTCCTTGAGGAGGCCTATGAAAACCGGGTGCCGAGCATGAATATGCTCATGGTGGAACCTGTATTTGACCCACTGCGGGATGAACCCCGGTTCCAGGTGTTGCTGGGCAAGATGGGGCTGTCATCGTGACCCAGTCTCGAGTACCGGGTTAAAAGTTCCAGGTTTCAAGTCTCAAGTCTCAAGCCCCCAGCCCCTAGCCCCCAGCCCCACCCAGCCCTAAACTCGACCCTTTTATTGAATGCGTTACGCGGCGTAAGTTTTGCCTCCAAGTACCGACATGAAAACCGGCAAAGACATCCGCCAAGACTTCATCTCCTTTTTTCAGGAAAGGGACCATCGCTTCGTGCGCTCCAGCCCGGTGGTGCCCATCGACGATCCCACCCTGCTGTTCACCAACGCCGGGATGAACCAGTTCAAGCCGATCTTTCTGGGCCAGGAGGCGCCCAAACAGAAGCGGGCGGTGAACAGCCAGAAGTGTATCCGGGTGTCGGGCAAGCACAACGACCTGGAAGAGGTGGGGGTCGACAACTACCACCACACCTTTTTCGAGATGCTGGGCAATTGGTCCTTCGGTGATTACTATAAGGCCGAGGCCATTGAATGGGCCTGGGAGCTGCTCACCGGGGTGTGGGGGCTGGACAAGCGCAGGCTATGGGCCACTGTGCACGACAGCGACGATGAGGCGGCCCGGCTATGGACCCAGGTAACCGACATACCCGCCAGCCAGGTGCTGCGTTTCGGCGATAAGGAAAATTTCTGGGAGATGGGGGAGACCGGCCCCTGCGGACCGTGCTCCGAAATCCACTATTACGACGGGCCGGACATTAGCCGGATGACGGCCGAGGGGGTCA
>JADFMC010000240.1 GCA_022564085.1 Fidelibacterota bacterium
ACGGCGGCGAGGACAGCCTATTCGCCTTTCGGGTGGCCCGGCAGTTCCCAAACGGCATTTTCTACAGCGACCATCCCCGAGCCTGGCACCACCAGCACCACCGGCTGCGTCCCTATCTAGCCCGTCTCACCGGTTACGGACGGCATAACCTGCCCCAGCTGATAAGCCGCCATCCCGAGATCGCCACCCCCCTGGCCGCCGACTTCGTTTGGCCGCTAGCGGGCAGCTATTTTTTCCGGAAGCGCCTGTTGGGCCGGTTAGTTTTCAATCCCTTTACCCGGGCGCTGGCCTGGCTGGGCTGGGGCGTTTTGCCCTACCCCGCCAGTAACTACCCGGTGCGGTTCCTGCTGGTGGCCAGCGTTATTGCGGGCCTGCGTAGATACCTGAGAGGGCGCCAGCCCCCCGCTCGCTCGGAACAATGACTGGCTCCTTACCGGTCGCCGCCGTAGACCTGGGTACCAATACCTGTCTGTTGCTGGTGGCCCGCCAGGAAGGTTCGCTGATCGTTCCGCTGGCCCGCGAACTGCGGGTGGTGCGCCTGGGCGCAGGTCTCGAAGCCACCGGCCGCCTCAGTGATGCCGCCATGAATCGAGCAGTAACGGTTCTGCGGGAGTACCATAAGATTATTTCGGACCTCGGTTGCCATAAGGTATGGTGTGTGGCTACCGCCGCCTTCCGGGCCGCCGCTAACTCCAGTGATCTACAGCAGCGCATCCACCAAGCCACCGGCTTTGAAATGAATAGTATCAACGGGCAGCGCGAGGCCGGGCTGGTTTGGCGGGCGGTCCGGGAACTGTTTCCACCCATAGCCGGCGCCCGGGTCATGGTGGACGTGGGCGGAGGCAGCACAGAGATAATCGTGGAACAGGCCGGCGAGTTGGCCGACATCGTCAGCTTACCGCTAGGCAGCGTGCAGCTCACCGAACGCCATTTGATTTCCGATCCTTATGAAGCCGGTGAGTTAACGCGGCTACGGGGGGATATTGCCCGAATCCTGGGGACGGCAGCAAAACTCGAGAACGTGGAGAGCTTCATTGGGGTGGGCGGCACCGCTACCACTCTCGTGGCCATGAAATTGGGCATGCAGGTTTACGACCATGACCGGGTTCAGGGAGCAACCTTAGATATCGCTAGCCTTGAAGCCATCTTGCGAAGCTGTGCCGCCCTGCCGCTGGTGGAGCGGAAACAGCTGCCCGGGTTGCATCCCGGCCGGGCGGAGGTGATCGTGGCCGGCGGGCTGATTCTCACTGCAGTAATGGAGCGGCTGGGAGTAAAAGTGATGCAGGTAAGTGATCACGGTTTACGCTGGGGCATGGTGCTCGAACTGCTGGCGGAGGAAGCCGGAGGTTCGGGGCCTAGTCCGCGATAGCATTTTCAATACCGGGATCGCCCTCAGCATCCATTTTCGCGCCGCCGTGAACCTGCGAGTCAAACTTCATAGTCTACCACTCGCACTTCACTAGTGATACCGCGGAAGAATTCCACTAGCTCCTGATGCAGGGGATGACGGCTGTAGGCCGCCAGGTCATCCCGGGACGCGAAACTGGATACTAGAACTACATCAAAGGCCCGGTCGGTGCGATTGATATCCAAACCAACTTCGAAGTTCTGAATCTCCGGGATCTTTCCCCGCAGAGCCGTTAAGCGAGTTTGCATTTCATGGGCGCGTTTTTCAGGATAAATATCCCCTGGCTCTCTGGCTAGCCGCCACATTACGATGTGCTTAATCATTCCATTTCCCCAGTTTTTATAGTCTTAATAATTCAGGATGTGTTAGAGTTCGACAAATTTAGGGTAGGATGGTTGGCAGTGAAAAGATTTGCCGGGCGCTGCTATAGTCCGGCGGTGTAGGTAGCCTATATCAGCACCAGCTGGATGAGCTGGGATATAGCAGCTTTGTAGTTAAATTTGCGTTGCGCCTACCGGGCGATTGCCACCTTAGCTCAGCTGGAAGAGCAGCTGATTCGTAATCAGCAGGTCGGCGGTTCGAATCCGCCAGGTGGCTCAACAAGTTTTCCGTCGAGAAAGCAACTCAGCGGCTGTAAAACCCCACAGCCTCAATTTCCCGATTTCCCCCAAAGATCCACAAAGAACCACACCGTTTGGTGGATACGCTCCCGGATACGCGCGGGTCAGATGGCGTGGAGTGATGAGCGAACTTTTTGTACAATGAACTTTGAGAATAATTATGACAGTTAGGTCAATTCCATCCGAGCACTTAAAAAGCTTTGAGGAAGATCTGATCGAACCTTGGCCGCCACATCCGATCGAATTTCCCGTCACTGAGGGAGAAATAAATTTTTTCCCTCGGCACATCGGGCTGGTCCAGTTCATGGTTTTTGAAAAGATTTATCAATTTCGGAGCCGTTACTACCGGATGCAGCTTGGTGTGATCTCACGAAACGCCAGGCGGGCTGGGCGAGGCAAACACGTTTTCATCCTCGTTCCTGAAACTACAGAGAAACTCCTTCGGGAGATTAAACTTGGACCGGGCCATCGGCCGGCTGAGACCGAGCGTGTCCTCCGGGCTATGTATTTCCAGGGAAAAACACCAGCTGAAGCTGGTTGCCAGGTCAGTGACAAAACATTACTTCGCCACCTCAAGCGAGCCGAAAAAATTGTAGATGTGCTCGGGCCTCGGCGCGATAATCCCTTCGGGATAAGCCTCGCGACGATCAAGATCAGTTATACCGTGTTGAGATATGGCCGGGATGGGAACATCGATATACGCCGATATTTCCGAGGGAAAATCTTTTGAATATAGAGTGGGAGATAGCCCGAATGACAATTCGATGATGAGGTAGAGATAAATGTCCTATTCGACCGGGCATCTGCCCTTGCCGAATCCCGCCTACCATTCAACCACGGAGGACCAAATGCTGACGCCACAATCAAATGATCCCATGATTCCCCAAAAAATCCAGGGAACCCCTACCAGGCCCCTTGAGCCCGCTGACATCAAGGTTGTCTTCAGGGATCCAGGACCCTGGTGGCTGTATTATGCCCTGTTGATATCCTCCGGACTCAAGTGCACAGAACTAGCACTTCTCCTCCATGGCCATATTGATCGAGCACAAAGTGCGATAGTAAGACCACATCGCAGGCCGGGACGATGGCAGGCCATCCCTATTGTGCCGGATTTGATGCGAGAAATTCCTGTTGGAAAATCATCAGACGCCCCACTTTTTCCAGAACTTTTCACAGACATCGAGGATCGTGAAGTATTCGAAGAGGAGCTACATGACCGGCTTGATGGTCCGCTCGGGTACATGCAGGCCCTCTTGTGCGTAGCAGACAGACCAATCGCATCACTGCATTCGCTAACCTTGACGCATCAAAACCTGATCAAGAATCGGGATCTATTTGCCCCGGAGCAGCTGGTCAAACTGGCCCAACTTGCCCGTCAGATAATCCAGGCTCGAAGCCCTTATGCCCTGAATTAGCGTAACCTAGTCCATGATGAATAAAAATTGCGAAAAAAGAGAGTAAAATAACGGCAGACGCGAATTATACCCAGGGGGGGGTAGTACTGCCGGTTTTTAAAATCGGTATTCAGGGATGCCTCTGGATCGGTCGTTTTTAGAGGAGAAATGGCTCCCCTAAGAGGTTCTGTGATGGTGCTTTTTTGGGTGGAAATATGGGCTTTGAGCGCTCTATAA
>JADFMC010000241.1 GCA_022564085.1 Fidelibacterota bacterium
GGATTCGAACCACCAATCGTCCGGTTAACAGCCGGATGCATTGCCAATTATGCTACGGCCCATTTCGCCAGCCCCAGCTGATCGGACTGGTTGGCGGCTATTGCCGTCTGAAATTAACAGCAAAAGGTGTGCCTGGTTGTAGCGGTTTTTTATGGTCGGCGCTGCTAGCGCCAGAAAGTGGTGGAATATTTCAGCAACAGGGTTCGTTCGCTGGAGCGGGGCAGGGGCGGCTGCTCGCGGCCCACATCGGTATTTAGCAGGTCATTGTAGACCAGGTACAGGTCGGTCCCTTCCCGGGGGTTATAACGCAGCCGCAGGTTGACACCCGCCTCGTGATCGGCGCTGTTGAATTGAATGAAGGCACTGGTCGACAACCGGGTGTTGAAGGCCACCTTGGCGCGGAACCACACCAGGTGCACAGTGAAGGTCTGGTCGCGATCGGGGAACCAGCCGCGGTTAAGGCTGTAGCTCCCGCCTAGACTCAGATGACGAGACACTGTCCATTCCGGGCCGGCGCCCATAGCAAGCTGCCAGCCATCGTAAAATGGGCCGGTGGTGGCGAATAGGCTGGTTCGCAGCAGCCGGCCCCAGGGGGTTTGGTAGTAGCCGCCAATATCGTAAAACCGGTATTGGTTAGGCGGCACATAAGTATCTTCAGGGAGAAACAGGGTATCGGGGAGCTCCTCATATAGCCCGTTGGCCCAACTCCTGCCAGAAGCCCCAGTCTTGCTTGCGTAGTCCCAGTATGGTCCTACTTCCGCCGATTCCAGGCCTCCATCGCTATTGCGATAGAAGGTAGAGAACTCCAGGTTCAGGGTATGGCGGTAGGTGGGAGAATCTTCGCCGGGCATCCAGGAGTAGGAAACGTTGCTCCCCAGGCGGTAATAGTCCTGGCGGGATTCAAAACCCATGCTGGGAAGGTAATCGGGGCCACTGCGGCTAAAGCCGAAGTTATAGCCAAACCCGGCGTTGCCCCGGTTATCCCAAAACAGGTTTATGCGGCTGGCATCCAGCGTAGAGACCGTGCTCCGGTAGCCGCTGTCGATGGTTTGGGCCCAGTTGAAAACCAGGTAATCGTCGCCCACGACCCGCACGGTGCCGTCCAGCCCCAGACCGTAGTTGTATCGGCCCTGCCTGTCGGTGCGGCTGGTAAGCATACCGCCCAGGTAGGAGTTTTCATTAAATACCTGTCGCCGCAGACGCACAACACCGAAGTTTTCCGAGGGAACATCCACCGTATCGCCTGATTCAGGATAGAAGGTGGCCGCTGTGGTTGCCATGTCCAGCAGCCCCACATCCCAATCGCCGATGCGGCCCACCAGCCGGGCGCCGGCGATAATGGGCACGGGCCGAAAGTCATCATCGCCGATATCGTAGAGGCCGATGTTGCGGCTGTAGAACAGGCGATTGGGTCCACCGGTGCGAAAATCAAATACGCTGGAGCGCTCCTGGAAGAACAGTCGTTTTTCCGGGAAAAACAGGGCGAAACGGGTCAGGTTGATCTGCTCTTCATCGGTCTCCACCTGGGCGAAATCGGTATTCAACGTCAGGTCCAGGGTCAGGTTACTGGTGAGGCCGTATTTGACATCCAGCCCCACGTTTTGCTGGTTCCGGCTATCCGGTTGATAGCCGGAGCCGCTGAGTACTTGCTCCTGGCCCAGGCCGCCCAGAGCATAGGGGGTGACGTACACCGGGCTGCGGCTGTAGATTCCCTCCAGGACGATGTCCCGGGCAATGGAGGGCTTGAGGAAACCCCAGCTCCATTTTGGATCAATGGGCGGATAGCTGATGACTTCGTTCTTGCGGGCTATGTAGCGCCAGATAAGTAATCCCATTACCACCCGGCCGTCGTTGTCCTGAAAACGGAGGCTGGAAAAGGGTATGCGCATCTCGGCGAACCAGCCCTCCTGCGTGCGGACCACCGCCACATCCCAGAATGTATTCCAACTGCTGTTGATAGGGAATCCCTCGTCGGATTCGGCGTCATTGTAGATAGCCCAGTCCTCCCGCAGACCGGCCGGGTTGGTGACGAACCCCAGGGCGTTTTCGTTGTCGTTGAAGGTATCCAGGATGACACCAAAGCCGTCTTCAGCGGGGGTTAGGCCATCCCGCGCTAGGGCATTGCCCCGAATGCCGGAGGGGTCGGAATCGTAGAAGCGGCCGGCGGCGTAGATAAAATCATCATCGTAGGCGATCCGGATTTCAGTTCTTTCGGTGGGGGTGCCGAGGTAAGTGGGTGACGACATTACCAGTGGCTGCGGCACGATAGCCTCCCAGGCGGCCTCGTCGCTCAGGCCGTCCAGCGTGATCAGGCCTGTGAGTCGTTGTAGGGGTACCGGGGCGGTTCCCTGGGCTGATAGCGGGCCGGCCGTCCAATGGATAGCCACCATTATATACGGCAGCCAGCGGTGGCAATCTCCATCTCTGCCGCTAGATGATCGAATGCAATTTTGAATAGTTGGCGGCATTTATTTGCGTACTAAGCTGATTGTATTGGTGAATGCGGCCTATTCTCTAAGCGAACAGCGTCACGAAGCTGCCGAACAGCTCGCGGTTGAAGTGGTGGAACATTTCATTTTTCATGACTGCCAGGGCATCGAAGGGCGGCAGCTTTTTCTTGTAGGCCCGGGTGGAGGTCAGGGCGTCGTATACATCGGCAATGCTGCAGATGCGTCCATATAGATGAATTTCATCATGACTAAGACGTAAGGGGTAGCCTGAGCCGTCTTCCCTTTCATGGTGTTGCATGACAATCACACCGCACTCCCTGGTCAGCTGTTTGGCGTCAGCCAGCAGCTTGTTGCCTTTGGACGGGTGATCGCGCATCAACTGCCACTCGTCAGGGGTCAGCCGGTCTGGTTTGTTGATCAGGTCGGCAGGGACGTCGCACTTGCCCAGGTCGTGGAGAAAGAAACCGGCGCCCAACTCCTGCATATTGTGGTCATGGCCATCCTTGAACACTTCCTTGGCCAGCAGCACCGAGAACAGGCCCACGTTGACTGAGTGGGTGTAGGTATAATAGTCATGGGAGGTGATCTGGCTCAGGGCATCGGCGGTATCATCATCGGCCAGGATGTGGTCCACCGTGGTGTAGATTATTTTCTTGCCACTGAGGATATTCTCCGCACTGGGTTTCTGCAGTATGCTATCCATCATCCTGATGGAATGGGTGTACACCGCCTCGGCTTTTTTCCGGGGTGGTAATTTCTGATCCTCGATTGCCTCCCGTAGTTCATCGGAAATCTGTTCCATAGGATTGAAATCGACCGGCACTTCAACCGGCTTGTTATGCACGGAGGCATATTCGCGTTCATAGGCGGCTTGCTTACCCTCCAGCTCCCGCACCACGGCCGGATCGCTGCGGTCCAGGTCCACCATCACCGAGCGGAATCCATTCTTGATAATTTTGGCGATCTGCTTGTTGGAGTGCAGTTTGAAAGCGGGCCGCAAGAAAGAATGGCTCAACCATGATCCACCCAGGTTGATGAACATGCCGACTTTAAGATCCTTGGTGTTTACCTTCTTTTCCATTATCCCAATAGTGGTCATTTTTCCGCCCAGCCCCTAACATTTTGCCGGGTCATTCCGTGGTTTAGCAGGGAGCGAAATTCCGGCCACAATTTAAGGTAGCAGCGCACCTAAAGA
>JADFMC010000242.1 GCA_022564085.1 Fidelibacterota bacterium
CCTGCGCAAACAACGGTATGGCCTGCTCGATGAGCGCCACGGTGGACTCGGGCGTTTCGTCATAGCGGCTGTTGGGGGCCGCCTCGCCGTAGCCCACGACGCCGTCCCGCTCCAGGCGGATGATGACGTTCTCCTTATAGTCGCTGGAGCCCCGGGCGATTGTCCAGGTGTGCCGCAACTCCAGGCGGATCAGCTCGTAGGTCAGTTTCATGGAGCGCCGGCCGGGGGCTATTGAGGCTGCACCCGCCGGGCGGTTCTCAAAGTGGTATAGCGGTAGTCGTTATATAATTCATCCGCCGGATCCAGACTGGCGATGTGCACCTGGCCCGACGAGTGGATATAGCGTTTGCCCCCCAGATACAGGGCTACGTGGGTGATGCGCTCCGGCCGGGGGCCGAAAAACAGCAGGTCGCCGGGCAGTAGGTGGGCGAAGTCATCCTCCAGGGCCACCGGCCGCCCCAACTGCACCTGCTGGCTGGCGTCGCGCGGCAACGAATAGTTGTTCATCCGGTAGACGATCTGGGTAAACCCGGAGCAGTCGAACCCCTTGGTGGAAGTGCCGCCCCATAGGTATGGTACCCCCAGGTAGTCGCGAGCGGTGGCCAAGACCTGTTCAATCGTCATGGGTAGCCGGCCATCCTCGGCTCGCATCAGTTCCGCCCGGACGAAGCCCTGGCGGCCATCGGGCAGCCCCACCTGCAGCCAATCGCCGGTGCGGCCCAGCCGAACTAGCACCGCCCCCGGCACCAGGTCCACCAGGATGGTACCGCTAAAGGCCGGCGCGTCCCGGACCAGGCCGTAATTGGCCCGGCATACCACCCGGGGACCGGCTTGCCAGGCGGCGGCTCCGGCGGAATCTACCTCTGTTACAAAAGAACTCGACAGCCAGCCCAGGTAGCGGTCCCAATTCTGGACGAAATAGTAGTCGTTTTCCCGCTTAAGCAGCCGCACCACCGTGCCCAATAGGGTCTGGTTGATCAGCTCGGCGGAGGCCGAAGGTACCCGGCGCATGTTGGCCACGCTGACCGAGACGATACCATACACCCGGCTGCCCAGCTCCGGCGCTGGCAGCACCCGCACCGAATCTATTATCTCCAGCCCGGTGGCCGCTGCAGCCAGGGTGTCCAACAGCGCTGCCTTAAACTCGGGCCGGCCCACCTCGCCCGTCACCACCAGCCGCCTGCCGGCTCGCTCCAGTGAGATGTCGAACACCTCCAGCCGCCGGTCGGGAGCGTGGGCTTGCTTCACGGCCATCACTGCCTGGTCCAGGTGCGCGGGGACCGCCCGTTGGCAATCAGGTAAAAGTAGGATCGATGATAATAAGATAGCGGCCAGAGAGCCGCGGAAGAATATGCTGACTCGTTTACCCATCAGGTTTGAGACTGCATCCCAGTTTTACATTAATGCCCCAAGAATCCGGTGCGCCCAAGTTACCTTACCGGCTACCAGTAGTCAATCCAGCATGAATAGGGAGCGCTCAGGCTCCCTCCTTAATGAAATCGAACCGCCCGGCACCTTCGAATATCTCCGCGTCGTTGCCCTTGCCGCTACGGTCGGGCACGGTCACGCCGTCCGCCGGTTTCTCGTTGAAGCGCCACAACCCCAACAGCGGGTCCAGTCCGTCAGCGGAGTAGAACCGGGTCAAGTTTTTCGGGTTATTATAGCGGAACTCCATCTCATTCGCCGGCAGCACCCTGGTCCACAGGCGCACCTCATCGATGGCGCCGTACCAGAATTGGTCTAAGTCGCTGACATCATCGGGGGTGTTCCAATCGGCCCCGATCAGGGCGTCGCTGTCGCCGATGTTAATTCCCTCCGTGTCGTCCAGGCTGCCCAAAAAACTGCCGTTGCCGTATACCCGGACCGTAGCCAGGTCGTAGGTCACCACCACCTGGGTGAAGCGGTCGGGGTCGTTCCAGTCGCAGCCGGGGATGGAAAAACTACCCACCAAGCGATTGTCAAAGAATACCCGGATGCGGCTGGAATCGGGTGGGACGCGATAGACACCCAGTTTGCCCACCTGGTCGTTGCCGATCATAAATAGGGTCGGCAGCTCCACGACGCCCGGCGGTAGGGTATCGCCCGCCGCCCATATTTCCAGCGAGAATACATCGTTATTGAGCGCCGCCAGAGTAGTGCTGTCCAGCGGCTGAGTCAGGTCCTGATAGTTGGTGATGCGCCCGTAGGCGCCCCCCTCGAGGACCACCGACTGGATACCCTCGTCAACGGGATCCTCACAGGCAGCCGGCAGCAGGAGGGTCGCCAGGATCGCCAGGGGGAGCAGGGCGGGGCTGCGGCGGCGACTCATGGGAGGGTGCCCCCTTCCACCTCGTTGCTGTAGGACAGTTGGCCGAAAGTATCCTTAACTATAATGGTATAGTACCAGATCGCCGCTCCTGATAAATCATCGCCTATAACAATAGTGGTGATGGCGATGTCACCGATGAGGTAAAGCAGCTCGTAGCTGGATCCGTCCGCCCCGGGGGTTTGCCCCTGCAGACTGTCGCGCCACACTTCATATGTTTTGAAAGCTTGGTCGTCCGCTTCAGCAGATCCCCAGGAAACCTGGGTCCATACCAGGCGAATAGTGGTCTTGGTGATTTTCGGGGATGCTCAGCACCACCGCGTCCGGGACCGTCAGCAGGGTGTCGCCCTTGATGTTGCTGGGGGCGTACCCGCCGGCCTGGTCGTAGGTCAGGACGCAGTAGTTGTAGGCCGTGAGCCGCTGCAGGTTGGGATCGTCGTCGGTATAGACCAAGGTGGTGTCAGCCCCCACAGGCAGCCGCTGGTTAAAGTCGGCCACATCCGTGCAATTTCCATTGGTGATACAGTCGGCCACATTATCGCCATCCTGATCAAGAAAGGTTTCATCCATATCTGTGCTGCGCAACACTTTGTACCGATCGAACTCTCCAGTGGGTTCATCGGAGGGCAGCCAACCCATGAGGAACTGCCAGGCCTCGGTGGTCTCCAGGCTGATCAGCTCCGCCGGGTAGATGTCCCGGGTGGCGGCTGCCAGGGTAACTATGACACTGGCGCCGCTGGTGTCGGCCACTGTCAGCTGGTAATTATAAACGGTATTCTTGCCGAGCCCCTGATCGGCATATGAGTTGGTGGCGGCGGCCGCACTGGTCAAGATAGTCTGGCCGCCCCTTGTTAAAATGTAGCCGGCGAAGTCGTTCTCGGCGCTGTAGATATAGGGGTCCCACCCCAGCTGCAGCTCGTATTTGCCTTGGGTGCTGACGCCCAGCGCCCCGGTCCAGACGTCCGCCAGGCTGCGGGTAGTGATGGTTACCGTATTGCTCCAGGCCCGGTTGTCCCGGCTGTCCCGATGAAGCAGGCCGTAGCTGTATAGCCGGCCTTGTTGCAACTGGCTATCTGTGAAGTTCGGGTCACTGCCGTTGGGCTGGTCGTAGACCAGCACATCGTTGGTGTCTACTGCGCCAGCCTCGGCCCGGTAGAGGATGATCCGGCTGGGGTCCTCTTGCTCGATGATATCCTCCCAGCTCATAACTGCGCTGTATTTGGTCACCGACAGTGGTGGATCGCGAAGCACCGCTGCCGGAATATTCTCGGTCCGCACGGCAATCATATCATTCCGCTCAAACAGATGGGTGTAACGGGCCGAATCGA
>JADFMC010000243.1 GCA_022564085.1 Fidelibacterota bacterium
CTCGATGCCATGCTCGCCTAGCGCGTGCATAAACTTGGAATAGGTCAGGTCGTGCTGCCGGGAAGCGGCGTTGATCCGGGTGATCCACAGTCGCCGGAATTGACGCTTGCGCTGGCGGCGGTCACGATAGGCGTAACTCCAGGCCCGGATAATGGCGTCTTTGGCCGTCCTGAAATTGCGCGACCGGGTACCATAATAACCCTTGGCCTGTTTCACAACCTGGCGGTGCCGGCGATGCTTGGGAACGCTACTATTTGATCGTGGCATGTTTTATCCTCCCAGCATCCGCTTCACGCGTTTTACTTCCGCAGCTACTAAAATTGTCCCCTTACGCAGTCTCCGTTTGCGCTTGGTCGATTTTTTTGTCAGAATATGACTGGCATTAGCCCTATTACGTTTGATCTTCCCGCTGGCCGTGCGCTTGAACCGCTTGGCTGCGCTCCGGCGGGTTTTCATTTTTGGCATTAACTTGGTCCTTACCTTACTTGGGCAACAGGAACATGGTCATGATGCGCCCTTCCACGCTGGGTGACTTTTCCACCGCACCATAGTCTTCAAGTATTTCCACTACCCGATTCAACAACTTGAGCCCCAAATCCTGGCGGCTCATCTCCCGGCCGCGAAACCGGAGTGAAATTTTCAGGCGACAGCCATCTTTAAGAAATTCGATGGCCTTGTTCATTTTTGTATCCAAATCATGGTCCCCAATTGAGGGCCGCATTCGCACTTCCTTGACCGATACCGTGTGCTGTTTTTTCCGATTCTCCCGCATCCGCTTCTGCTGGTCAAAGCGGTACTTGCCGAAATCCATGACTTTAGCCACGGGCGGATTTGCCATGGGGGCCACCTCCACCAGGTCCAGCTCGGCATTTTCGGCATTGGACATGGCATCCTCAATTGACACTACTCCGACCTGGTTTCCGTCTGCGTCCACAAGGCGCACTTCCTTAGCGGAAATCTGGTCATTTATTTTGGGGATCAAATTACCCTTTGTTATGTGTGGCACTCCTCTGTTTGTTAGCGATCTCTTCCTGGAGCTCCGCAAGCAGCTGATCGACAGATCGGCTTCCCAGGTCACCTAATTTCCGGCGTCGCAGAGCCACGCTACTAGCGGCGGCCTCTCGTTCACCGACGATCAGCATCACCGGTATTTTCTGCAGCTCCGCCTGCCTGATCCGGGTACCGATTTTGTCGTCCCGGTCATCGACCCTGGACCGCAGTCCGGCGGCCTGCAAGGTTTTACCCACTTTTTGGGCGTACTCCCGGAATTTCTCCGAAATCGGCAGTACCACTACCTGTTCCGGCGCCAGCCACAAGGGCAGGTCACCGGCGGTATGCTCCAGGTACACACCGATAAAGCGTTCAATGGATCCCAGGATCGCCCGGTGGATTACCACCGGCCGTTGCTCCTGTGAGCGGGCGTCAATGTACTTCAGCCCGAACCGTTCTGGAAGTGAAAAATCGAGCTGAATAGTAGTTAGCTGCCATTTTCTGCCTAAGGCATCCTTGAAGAAATAATCGATTTTAGGGCCGTAAAAGGCCCCTTCCCCAGCGTCCACCTCGTACGACAGGCCCGCATCCCGAAGCTTATCCTTAAGGATGGCTTCCGCCTGATCCCAGAGCTGGGGATCGCCCATGAATTTCTCCGGCCGGGTGGAAAGCATTAGCTCAACGCCCTCAAATCCAAAGGGCTCAAAAACTTCATCCACCATGGCAAACAGGTTGGCTAATTCGTCCCCGACTTGGTCTAGGGTGCAAAATATATGGGCGTCATCCTGAACGAAGCTCCGTACCCGCGTGAGGCCCGAGACAACCCCAGTCTTCTCTAAACGGTGGAGACGCCCGAAATCAGTGAGCCTGATGGGCAAGTCACGGTATGACCGCAGTTGGGAGGCATAGATCAGCGCGTGCCCCGGGCAATTCATCGGCTTGACCCCCTTGACCCGGTCGGGGTTATTGGGGTCGGTAATCAGGTACATATGCTCGCGATAGTGCTCCCAGTGGCCGCTCTGCTTCCACAGCTCGATGTCGAATATCTGGGGAGTGATCGTCTCCTGATAGCCGTACTGCCGGTTGAGCCCCCGCAGGTACTCCAGCAGTTCCAGGTATATTATGGTACCCTTAGGGTGAAATATTGGGCTGGCAGTAGCCAGGGGATGGAAGGAAAACAGGTCCAGCTCCCGCCCCAGTTTGCGATGGTCCCGCCGCTTGGCCTCTTCCTGGCGTTGAAGGTAGGCCTGCAATTCCTTTTTGCTGCCCCACGAGGTACCGTAGATCCGCTGGAGCATTTTGTTGCGTTCGTCCCCCCGCCAGTAGGCGCCGGAGGTGGTGAGTAGTTTGAAATGGCGCAGGCGGCCGGTGGAAGGCACATGAGGCCCCCGGCACAGGTCGATAAAGTTGTCCTGGCGATAGGCGGAGATGGTCTCTCCGTCTGCAATTTCGCTGATTATCTCCAGCTTGTAGTCCTCACCCAGGTCAGCGAATATTTTCAGCGCTTCATCTTTGGTCAGCTCTACCCTCTCCACTGCGAGATCGGCCGCGGCCAGGCGTTCCATCTCGGACTCGATGGCTGCCAGCATTTCATCGCTGAACGGCTGGTCCAGATCGATATCGTAATAAAAACGCTCCTGGATGGCCGGACCAATGGCAATCTTAGCGTCGGGATACAGGTTTTTGACTGCCTGGGCCAACAAGTGAGCAGTGCTGTGAAGCAGTATTTCCCGGCCGGCTGCTTCCTGGCGGGTGATTATTCTTAGCTGGGAATTCTGCTCCAGTGGAAAGCTCAAGTCAACCAGGCGGCCATCGACCTGGGCGGCCACGGAATCGCCGTGCAAGCGCTGGCCGATTGACATAGCGATATCCCCGGGGGTGGTACCCTGGTCAGCGGTCTGGACGGAGCCGTCGGGCAGTGTAATTTTGATTTCTGGCATCAGGTCTGTTGCGGGATACTCGTAAGCGCTTCGTCCATTAGTGGTCGATACTGGACTTGAACCAGTGACCTCTTGCATGTCAAGCAAGCGCTCTAACCAAACTGAGCTAATCGACCATTTGTCGACGGGGGCAAATTTAGGGGGATTTTCTGTGGCAAGTCAACGGCTCTGAGGAGGTAAGATAAAACGAACCATGCAGGGTAGAGATTTGGGATACTACTTCGAACCGCCTTCAGGTTTGAACTCCACATGGTAAGGAACTGAGGCCACCAAATCCCAATCGTCCTGGTTCTCTTGCTTTAAGAAGACTCGAACCCAGTGTTTTCCAGCACCCATCAGGGGAAGAATATTCATTAATGCCCGTGTACGGCTTCTTGTGTATTCCGATAGATCGATAGTGATTTCATTCGGATCAGTCGTTCGATCATCGCCGCCACCGCGGTACTCGATGAAATATCGGACTGTGCCCTTAGCCGGTCTGCCCTCTTCTGTCCTGCCCCAAAAAGAGACTATAGAATTCTCCATAGGAATCCCTTCAGTTTTTCCACCAGATGGAGGGGCACCATATACAGTAATTTGCTCAAGAGCATCGAATAAACTAATTGTGTTCGCGTCCTTATCAATTACACTTTTTGAGCAGAAAACGGTCCAGTAATGTTCAATCATTTAGTTATATTCAGGTAATAACGATATTGGCT
>JADFMC010000244.1 GCA_022564085.1 Fidelibacterota bacterium
CCCGGCGCGATGCAATCACCTTTAAGGCCGACTTTCACCCGCCCCTGGACACTCTGGCCATGGCTCGCTATTGGCAGCAGACAGCTGTTCATAGCGAACTCTTTTATAATGGTGACGGCAGCTGGGGTATGGGTTTTTTTGACTGGCCCACCAAGCCGTACGAAGCGGATCATCCTCTGGTACGGGTGGTCGCCCATCATGTTACTGGTCTTTTATTGCTAATTGAACATAACCTATCCGATTCGGCCATGGTGACGCGCTGCAGGATGAGTCTCAATTGGCTCCTAGAGCGCCAAACACCACAGGGCGCCTGGCCCTTGTATACCTCCAATCGGGGTGTAATTACCCGCCAAAGCGTGATTCCTACCGCCTTGGCCGGTGTTGCTTTAAGTAGGGGCTACCGGGTACTTGGCAATCCCCGCTATCTACTGGCCGCGTCTCAGGCTTTGGAGTGGCAAAAGGCTCG
Organism: Fidelibacterota bacterium; assembly: GCA_022564085.1. Classification (GTDB taxonomy): domain Bacteria; phylum Fidelibacterota; class Marinisomatia; order SCGC-AAA003-L08; family TS1B11; genus JACZSB01. The sequence continues at coordinate 467 of JADFMC010000244.1, forward strand.
GCCCGAGGATGATTCACCACGCAACCATGGCTTGCTCTTGTTGCACATCATAGAACACTATCGCGCCGTAAATGACCAGCAGCTCCTTGACTGGGCCATCAAGGAGGGTTTGATTATTCTTCAGCATCAGCTGCCAAATGGCAGTTGGAACGATCCGGCGCCGGTAACGGTGGGAGAACATGGTATTATTACAATGGCGCTGCTGGAGTTGGAGCAAACGCTGGTGGATATCAATCCGTTTCGACGACGTATTGGGGAAGGTGTCACGGGGGCGCTGAATAATCTCCTGGAAAATCAACTTCCTGACGGAAACTTTCGAACCGGATCAGATGAGATAGTCTTCATCAAGGTTCCAACCTTTGAGCTGATAGCCTTGATTGGGGCGCGTAAGTCCCGACGAATGGTTGATTTCGATATGCCGATCCGGGGAGCCATCCGGGCCCTGAATACCCATCCCTCGAATGCGGACCGTCATTGGAGAGCGAATCAGGCGGGCCGCTTCCTGGCTATGAGCCATGCTTTGGTCTGGTTCACAGGCACTCAGAGCAAAATGGCCGTCCCTTCGTCAGTCGATTTCCCCGGGGATAGTCTGCCGGAAAACGGTTTTGCCCCGTGAAAATAATGCTCTCGAGGAATTCCATACGTAGAAGGGATTCCCAGGGCGGGGGAACCTCACCTCCGTCCTACGGCCGTCCCCTCTCCTTAAGGAGAGGGGCGACACGAAGTGTCTGGGGCGAGGTAAAAACGGAACGTAGCCCCATGATTAGCCATTAGTAGAAGAAAGGTTTAATATTTCGGGGGAACTCCTGAAAGTCATGGCCAGTTCTCTCGTCGGAGATTAGATCTGTGACTAAATCAGTATTAATGTTGATCTTGGCGATTGTAATACTTGGCCCGACTCAGGTAGTGTGGGGAGACGAGCGGCTTAAACTGATCTCGGCGGATATTCTGGAGAATATCACCAGGGACGGCAGAACCATCCAGATTCTTTCCGGTAACGTGGTGTTCCGCAAGGGCCAGATGGAGTTGCGTACCAGTCAAGCTCGATTTATCAAGGAGGAGGGGCTAACCCACCTCACCGGCCAGGTTAGCATGATTCGTCCCGGGGAGAAGTTGACCTGTGATTTATTGACTTTTTACAACAATGAGGATCGGATCCACGCCTGGGGCCATGTGACTTTTGTTCAAGAAAAACAAACTGTTAGAAGTGAAGAATTCGTTTATTGGATCAAACGCGATTCGGCGATTGCGCGTCATGAAGTGGTAATGACTCAAGAAACTCGCCGGCTCACGGCCGATGAATTCCGTACCCAGCAGACAGATGGGCCCCGAGGCGCGTCGTTCGAAGCTTTTGGCGCGGTTGTAATTGATGAGGGCGGCCGGCTTATCTCCGGCCAGTTCATGCGCTACGACGATACCGAGGAAATATTGCGATTAACCGGTGATGCCCGATTGCAGGAAAACGACAGGGAACTGCGAGGTGAACGTATCAGGCTGGTCTACAAAGATGCGATCCTTGATAAAGCCTTTGTAGAGCAAGGAGCAGAGGCTACGGCGTCCATCAGGGCCAGGCTGTCACCCGAGGCTGACGATACCCGTATTTTCACCGATCTCCTGTCAGCCAGAACAATTGAGGCCACCTTCATCGATGAAAAATTAAACCGATTGGACCTGCATGGTATGGCCTCGTCCATATATCACGTGGTGGAGGACACGGTACTACAAGGGGTGAACAGTGCCACCGGCGATACCATCAGCTTGGCTTTTGACGATCAGAGCGTCCTTATTCGCATTACTGTCAGGGGGGGAGCCCGTGGTCGTTTCGAACCTGAAGTGGGCAATGCCAGCCTTGATACGGTGGTAGTCTATAGTGCGGAGTTTATTGACTATGATATACCGGCGGAAATTACATATATGGATCAAGGAGCGCGGGTCGATTACGGGGATAACGGCCTTTCTGCCGGTAGCATGAAATTAACCTGGCAGAACAATCTACTGCGTGCGGAGCGCGCTCACGGTGAGCTGCCTACATTGTACCAGACCGGCCGGGACCCCATGGTGGGCGAATATATGGAGTTTGACCTTATTTCGGAGAAGGGCCGCGTGATCCAAGGCCGGACGAAACTCGGTTTCGGGTACTATCACGGTGATCTGGTGCACCGTTATCCCGATGACATATTCTACGTCGAACATAGCAAGTACACTACCTGCAGCCTGGACGACCCGCATTTCTATTTCGCCTCCAGCAGGATGAAAATGCTCCAGGGAGACAAGGTAATCGCCAAACCGATAATACTTTACCTGGCCGATGTTCCGCTATTTGCTTTGCCCTTTGCGGTATTTCCCAATAAGGCCGGTGGCCGTCGCTCCGGACTGATTATGCCGGGCTACGGAGAAAGTCGTTCCCAGGGCCAATACCTATATGGCTTGGGCTATTTCTGGGCCATCAGCGATTATGCCGATGCCACCACATTACTCGATTTTTATGATCGCAGGGGAATTCTGGTCAAAGGTCAGGTTCGTTATAATAAACGCTATAGCTTTTCCGGTAACCTGAGATCTTCTTATAACCGCAACGTAATCCAAAAGGAAATCACCCATCTGTTTACCGATAGCACGTCCATAAGATGGGACCTGGCGTGGTCCCACCGGCAAACGTTCGATCCCACCCAGCGTCTTAACGTCGATGCCACCTATACCTCTAATCCCCGTATGTATCGCGATTTAGGGAGATCCTTGGAAACCAGGCTCCGGCAGCAAGTGGTATCCAACGCCAGCTATTCCAAGAATTGGCGCGGGTTGGGCGCATCCTTCAGGCTGGCGCTGCAAGAGCGGTACAACCTTTTGGCCGAGGATAAAGTGGATACCAGCAATGTTTTGTATGAAGCCCCCCGCAGCTTTGGCCAGAAAATTGAAGAGAAGACCCGGGTACTCCCGCGTGTGAGCCTCAGTTTGAACCAGCGGGCATTGATCCAAACCCGGAAGGGCCGGACACCCAGCTGGTATAACAATATCAATTACTCATTCAGCAGCAGCCTGAATAATCGGCAGACGGTTTTCTGGCAGGCCGACAGCGTCTCAGCCGACTCTCTTTTCTGGCGGGACGAGAAAACAGTGCTTAATAAGACTTCGGCCAGA
>JADFMC010000007.1 GCA_022564085.1 Fidelibacterota bacterium
CACCGGCCCCACCCGGTCGTAAATATTCCGGCAGTCGGTAAATAGTGCCAGGGTATCGTCGGTTTGGCCAGAGTTCTCCATGTCGATGCGCAGGAAGTTCCCGGTCTCCCGGCCGGCGGATACAACCTGCGAAAGGTTATCCCGGCACAACTCCCGGCCCAGGTCCAGCCCCAGATGCGTGGGCTTTAGGGAGATATTGGCCCGTGTGCCAGTAGCGGCTATCTGGTGATATAGATCCACGTAGGCCGCAGTCACCTCCTGGGCTTCCTGCCGGGAGTCAACGTGCTCACCCAGGATGTCCAGGGTGACTTCGAAACCGCGCCCGTTGAGGGCCTTAGCCACGCTCAGGGCCTGGCCGGCCTGCTCACCGGCCACGTAGCGCCGGGCGAAGCGGCCCATGAAAGCCCGCGGCAGAGCTGGCAGGGCAGCCACTAACAGCTTATTGAATAGCGACGACACAGGCGGAAATTTACCCGCTAAAAAGTTCAGGGCACAACCTTTGCCGCCTGCTCTCGAATGCCAAACCGGCTGTTAACGGAATGCCTTGACATGAATTTTAGCCGAAGGGTAATTTTCTCCCTTAATAAAAAAGGGAATATAGCGTGTATACCGATTTTGCCCCCATCCTCATATTTAGTGTACTCTCCGTTGCCCTGATTCTATTCGCCTTGTTTCTGCAACGAATCCTGGCGCCCACCAATAAAAGCGCCCTGAAGAGTTCCACGTATGAATGTGGTGAAGAAGCCATAGACAATGCCCGCATGCAATTCAATATCCGCTTTTATGTGGTGGCCCTGGTATTTCTTATTTTCGACGTGGAATTGGTATTGCTTTTTCCCTGGGCGGTGGTGTTCAAGGAACTGGGCCTGGTGGCCTTTGTGGAGATGCTGATCTTCCTTACTATCCTCACCGTAGGGCTGATCGCCGTTTGGCGCCGTGGAGACCTGGACTGGGTGAAGATGGAGGTGCCCTATGCCCGGGGCCGTTACGCTCAGCTGGAGCAGCCGCTTACTGATGAACCGGCGCCTGAGATGGCTGCCGAATTGGAGGCCTAGGAGGATCTAATGGACATGTCCCTGGTTAATAGTTTTGACCGCGATAACATTTTAGTCGCCCGGGTGGACGACTTCCTCAATTGGGCCCGGGCTAGCTCCACCTGGTATTTCCAGTTCGGTCTGGCCTGTTGCGCTATCGAAATGATCGCGGCGGCCCAGCCCCGGCACGATCTGGAGCGTTTCGGCGCCATGCCCCGGGCCTCACCCCGGCAAGCCGACGTGATAATAGTATCCGGTACCGTCACCATGACCATGGCCACCAGGATCAAACGGCTCTATGATCAAATGGCGGAACCCAAGTACATAATCTCCATGGGCAGTTGCTCCAACAGCGGCGGTCCTTACTGGCAGCACGGCTATCATGTGTTGAAGGGGGTGGACCTGATAGTGCCGGTGGACATCTATGTGCCCGGCTGTCCGCCTAGGCCCGAAGCGCTGATCGACGGCCTGCTGGCGCTGCATAAGAAAATAAGAGAGGATACGCCACTGCGTAAGGTGTCCTGAGCCTTAGCGGTTAACTTCAAAAGCAATGGAATTTACCGAGATCATAGCCCGGGTGGATCAGTTGGCGCCGGGGGCCTTTGCGCCCGCTGAAGAGGGTGCCGGACATGTCTGGGTCCAGCCGGAACAGTGGCTGAAAGTGGCCCAACTGTTACGGGAGGACCCGGAGCTGCATTTCGATTCCCTCATGTGTCTCAGCGGGCACGATCGGGGACCGGAGCAGCCGTTGTGGGTGGCCTATAACCTGCATTCCATGGATATTCTGCATAAGCTGGAGGTGCGCATCGAAGCTCTCCGGGAAGGTGGATCGATCTTTTCCGTGGCGAATATCTGGCGCACGGCCGACTGGCACGAGCGGGAGGTGTACGATCTCTTTGGCATCAACTTCGAAGGCCACCCGGACATGCGGCGGATCCTGCTGCCCGTAGACTGGGAGGGCCACCCCCTGCTCAAGGATTACACTGCACCGGACTACTACCGGGGCATACCGGTGCTTAAGGATAAACGGGGTTGGGAATGAAAACGGCTGAAGAGCTCAAAAACTTTGGTGTGATCAAGACCGAGGAGATGGTCCTGAATATGGGACCGCAACACCCCAGCACTCACGGTGTGCTGCGGCTGAAGATAAAGACTGATGGTGAGATAGTATCCGAGATTGAACCGCACATAGGCTACCTGCACCGCTGCTTCGAAAAACATTGTGAGAATGTCACCTATGAGCAGGTGATCCCCTATGTGGACCGCTGCGACTACCTGGCTTCCATGAATAACAGCCACGTATGGGCCATGGCGGTGGAAAAACTTATGGGGATCGAGATACCGGAGCGGGTGGAGTATATCCGGGTGATCATGGCCGAGCTGCAGCGCATCGCCAGCCACTTGATGGCGGTGGGCGCCATGGGGCTGGACCTGGGCGGCATCACCCCCATCACCTACACCTTCCGCGACCGGGAACGCATACTGGACCTGTTTGAATATGTCTCCGGGGCCCGGCTGCTGTACAACTACATCTGGATCGGCGGGGTGGCGCATGACCTGCCGCCCAACTTTGTCCAGCACACCCGTGATTTTTTGGACTGGTTCGAACCCCAGATCGTAGAATATGACCGCCTGTTGACCTATAACAAGATTTTTATCGAGCGTACCGCTGACGTGGGCGTGCTACCGGCCGATGTGGCCATCAACTGGGGCTGCACCGGTCCGGTGTTGCGAGCGTCCGGGGTGGAGTGGGACCTGCGCAGGGCGGAACCGTACTCGATCTACGACCGTTTCGACTTCGACGTAGTGGTTGGAAAGGGCGAAGTAGGCACGGTGGGCGACTGCTGGGACCGGTACTGGGTACGGGTAGAGGAAATGCGTCAGTGTATCCGGATCGTCCGGCAAGCGCTGGACCAATTGCCGCCCGATGGTGATGTGCACGCCGCGGTGCCCAAGAAAGTGCGTCCCCCGAAGGGTGAAATTCACTTCCGGGCCGAGAATCCCAAGGGAGACCTGGGCTTCTACATCGTCAGCGACGGCTCTCCCAAGCCTTACCGGGTGAAGATGCGCTCGCCGGCTTTTTGCAATTTATCGGTGATCAACGAAATCGCCCGGGGTTGGATGATTTCAGATGTGATCGCGGTCCTGGGCAGTCTGGACATCGTGCTGGGGGAGATCGACCGATGACCTCCTTTACCGATTTCCTCACTACCGGCCTGTTGGGCCTGTCCTGGGTCCCCGACAGCGCCTGGGCCGGCGGGGTGCTCGCGGTGGCAATATTGCTGGGGTTGGCGGTCTTTACGCTCATGGCCCTCAATGCCATGGTGGCGGTTTATTTCGAGCGCAAGGTTTCAGCTTTTATGCAGGATCGCCTGGGACCGATGGAAGTAGGCCTGTTTGGCTTCCGGGGTGGCAAGCGCTTCTGGGGCGGCATCGGCCAGACGGTGGCCGACGCCGTAAAGCTGGTGATCAAGGAAGACACCATCCCGGCGGACAGTGATCCGCGTCTATTCAGGTTCGCTCCCTTTCTCATCTTCGGGGCCGCCTTTTGTGCATTTATCGGGATCCCGGTAGGTTACGGCCTGGTGATCTCAGATTTCAACATCGGTATTTTGTACGTGACCGCCATCAGTTCGGTGGGCGTAATCGGTATTATCCTCACAGGTTGGGCCTCGAATAACAAGTGGTCGCTGTACGGCGCCATGCGTTCCGCGGCCCAGATTATCAGCTACGAGCTGCCGTTGGGGCTGTCGCTGTTGCTGGTGGTCATGGTGGTGGGCAGCCTGCAGTTCCACGATATCGTGGCCTGGCAGGAGGAACATCGCTGGTTCCTGATTCACAGCCCCTTCACCATGGTGGCCTTCCTGATATTTTTCATGTCCGGGGTGGCCGAGGTAAACCGGACCCCCTTCGACCTGCCGGAGTCCGAATCGGAACTGGTGGCCGGTTTCATGACCGAGTACTCCGGCTTCCGCTGGGCCATTTTCTTTCTGTCGGAATACGCCAACATGGCCATCATTTCCCTCATGACCGCCATCGTGTTCCTGGGGGGCTGGTTGTCACCGGTGGGGAGCCTGTTGCGCCTGCTGGGGGTTCCCGAGGGCTGGTATTATCTTGATGGCCCTATCTGGGGTGTTTTCTGGATAATGGGCAAGGTCGCATTTTTCATATTCGTGATGATGTGGTTCCGCTGGACCTGGCCCCGGCTGCGGGTGGACCAGCTCATGTACACCGCCTGGAAGGTGTTTATACCATTTTCCCTGGCGAACATTTTTTTCGTCGGGGTCTGGGAACTGGTTTTTGGATGAAAGGGATGATGATAAAATGAGCGGCTACTTCAGCAATATCGGCACGGCTGCCAGCTCTCTCTGGGACGGGATGCGGGTAACCATGCGGCACTTCGTCCATAAAAAGGAGCTTAATGCCACCCTGCAATTCCCCCGGGAGCGCTGGCCCATACCCGAGCGAGCCATCGGCTTCGAGGAATCCGGTTACAACAGCATTCGCACCCGGCTGCACGTGGACATGGATGACTGTATCGGCTGCCTGCAATGTGTGCGCGCCTGCCCGGTGGATTGCATCAAGATTGAGACCATCAAGGCGCCCAAGGGGATGGATTTGGGGACCACCTCCAATGGTACCGCCCTGCGGTTGCTGGTGACCCGCTTCGATATCGATATGGCCGAATGCTGCTATTGTGATCTGTGCACCTACCCTTGCCCCGAAGAATGTATCTTCATGACCGGTGGTCCCAACGCCCACAAGCAGACCCTGGACTACGAGTTTTCGGTGCGCAACCGCGATGGATTGGTCTTCCAATTCGCCACCGCCAGTGATGAACAGGTGGCTGAGTTGGCAGAGACCGTCGGGGTGCCCAACCCCCGTGCTGTGCGGGAGGCGCGCCGGGAAGCCTATTACCGGGAAGAGATAGCGGCAACGGTTGAAGCAGTCGATGTGGCCAAAGCAGTAGTTTCGCCGTCAAAGACTGCCACTGCATCAGGTGCCCCGGCGAAGGCTGACCTGTCCGCCTTAAATGCTATTGAGGATCGGGTTACCCGTAGTCTGGCCAAAAAGACCGCCCTGGGAGCGACCCGGGCCGGCCACTCCCAAACCGAAGTGGCCCAGGCGGTGAAAACTGCCCTGGAAGAGGCGGGCAAGCTGACGGCCGAGGTCGCTGAGGTGGTGAGTCAACTGGCGCAGGCGGCCGGAAAGCAGCCGGAGGTTGGAGAAGTGGCAGGCCTCGGCGTAGCCGCCACGGCGAGCCTGGCAAAAGCAGTAGTGGACAAGGGTAATGGAGCATCGCCTCCAGCCTCAAAAATTGCTACTGCTACTGCAGCAGGTGTCCCGGAGGTGAAGGTGGATCTGTCCGTTTTGAACGGCATCAGCGACCGTACCGCCCGGGCTAAGGCCAAGTCGATCCTGAACCGGACTATGCGGCTGGGAGGGTCGATCAAGGGGGCCGCCGACGAAATCCGCACCACACTTTCCGGGCTGGGCAAACTAAATAGTGAGGTCGAGGAGATTCTCGCCAAACTGGAGCGTTGAGCGGCCATGGGTGAAATCACTTTCATAGTATTGGCGGCCTTGGTGGTGGTGACAGCCTACTTCACAGTCACTTCACCCAACCTGGTGCATGCGGCGGTGGCCCTCATGGGGACCTTGTTCGGCGTGGCGGGACTATATGTTTTCCTGTACGCTGATTTTCTGGCGGCCACTCAAGTGGTGATCTATGTGGGCGGTATCCTGGTATTGATTATTTTCGGTGTCATGTTCACAACTCAAATCGGATCGCAGGTGATGGTGAAGTCCTCAGCACCCAATAGGCTGGCTTCGGGCCTGGCGGTGCTGGTTTTGTTTGTGGGGCTAGCCAATATCATGCGGCAGGCTCCCTGGCACCGCGGGGAGTTAGTGGCGGTTGAAGGTACCGTCAAAACACTGGGCACTTCGCTCCTCACCCGTTACTTGCTGCACTTTGAAGTAGCCGGGGTGCTGCTGCTATTGTCGTTGCTGGGGGCGGCCTATCTGGCCCGGAGGGAACATGGATAGCCTGGAGTCCTACCTGTTTATCGGCCTGGTGCTGTTCTGCTTCGGGCTGTATGCGGTGATGACCCGCCGTAACGGCGTGGCGGTGCTCATGGGTATCGAGCTGATCCTCAACGCCGCCAACCTGAACCTGGTGGCCTTCAACCGGTTCGGGGGGCTGAGCGAGCAACTGCCGGGGCAGGTATTCGCCCTGATGGTGATCGTAATGGCCGCCTGCGAGGCCGCCGTGGCCCTGGCGATCATCATCAACCTGTACAAGACCTTCCAGACCATCCATATCGACGAAGCCCGGGAGATGCGAGGCTGACCGTGCATACCCTGACCCTGTACGCCCTGATAATCCTGTTTCTGCCGCTGGCTTCCTTCGTCCTGCAGATATTCTTCGGCCGCCTGATCGGACCCCGGGGCGTATGGCTATCGGTGGGGGCGGTAGCTATTACCCTGGTGCTGGCCCTGACCATGTTATTCTCGGTGGTGTTGGGATCCCCCATGGAACATTATCCCGAGCTGGTCTGGTTCTCCCTGGGGGACTTCTCCCTGACCTTAGGCTTCCAGCTCGACAACATCGCCGTGGTGATGCTGGTGATAGTAGCATTGATCTCCGGCCTGGTCCACCTGTATTCGGTGGAATACATGCGCGGCGACGTGCGCTATACCCGCTTCTTTGGCTACCTGGGAATTTTCACCTTTGCCATGAACGGCATCGTCCTGGCGCACAGCCTGTTGATGATGTACGTGTTTTGGGAGCTGGTGGGGCTGAGCTCCTACCTGTTGATCGGCCACTGGTTCGAGAAGGACAGCGCCGCCGACGCCTCCAAGAAGGCCTTCCTCGCCAACCGGGTAGGTGACATCGGCATGTTCATCGGCATCATGTTGCTGTGGTCGGTCACTGGCAGTTTCACCTTCCAGGGGCTGTACGAATTGGTGGACGTTGAGGGGGGCAACATGTTCGCCGGTCAGATGGGCCTGCTCTCGGTGGCCGGAGTGCTGGTATTCATGGGGGCTGTGGGTAAGTCGGCCCAGTTTCCGCTGCACGTCTGGCTGCCCGACGCCATGGAAGGCCCCACCCCGGTGTCGGCCCTGATCCACGCCGCCACCATGGTGGCCGCCGGCGTCTACCTCACAGTACGCCTGTTTCCCATATTGACCCCGGACGCCCTGTTGTTCGTAGCGTCCGTCGGAGCACTAACGGCGGTGTTGGGCGCTTTAATCGCCATCTCCCAAACCGACATCAAGCGGGTGCTGGCCTATTCCACTATTAGTCAATTGGGCTATATGATCATGGCGGTGGGCATGGGCGCTCAGCAGGCGGCGTTCTTTCACCTGGGCACCCACGCCATGTTTAAGGGGCTGCTGTTCCTCTGCTCCGGCTCGGTGATCCACGCCCTGCACCATGCCCTGGAGCACACCGGGGACCACGAGACCGATCCCCAGGACATGCGCAACATGGGCGGCCTACGAAAACGGATGCCCATCACCTATGCCACCATGCTGATCGGCGCGCTGGCTATATCGGGCGTACCTCTGTTTTCCGGCTTCCTGAGCAAGGACGCCATATTGGCCGGGACCCTGGCCTTTGCCCAACACCACCACCAGTGGTGGGCGATTTTATTCCCGGTGGCCGGCTTCGGGGCGGCGGCCATCACCGCCTTTTATATGTTCCGCTTGATCTTCATGACCTTCCACGGTAAGCCGGCCAAGGCCCAGGTTAACCGGCAGGTGCATGAGCCCTCCCTGGTGATGACCGCTCCCCTGATGACCCTGGCGGCCTTGTCATTTGCCCTGTTCTTTACCCTGCCGGGGATCAATCCGTTGCACGCGGAAGGGTGGTTCACAAAAATTATTCCCCAGGCGGAGAACCTTACGGGGTACCCTGAACTGGGGGTGGAACACCTGGAGCATGGTTTCCACCAGGCCCATAGCCAAGCCGTGCGGCTGTCGGTGGGCGTAGCGGGGAGCGGCATACTGCTGGCCATAGCATTCTACCTGCTGGGGTGGCTGGACCCCAAGGCCTGGACGCAAAAGTTGCAACGAATAGGACTCTACCAATTATCACGTTCCAAGTTTTACTTCGATGAGATTTACGACGCCCTGTTATACCGGCCGTTCCTGTGGTTGACCGCTAAGATCGCCTGGCTGGATTGGGACCTGTGGGACCAGCGCTTTATCGACGGTTTGGGCCGGGGCACGGTGAAGGTCAGCGACGTCTCCGGATGGTTGGATTACCATTTGCTGGACCAATATGTGGTGGATGGCCTGGGCCGGGTCGTGTCCTGGATGGGCGCCGTGGGCCGCAAGGTGCAGACCGGCCGGGTACAAAACTACGTCCTGTGGGCGCTGGTGGGAGGAATCTTAATTGTGATTGTGGCGGCCAATTTCTAAACCCGGCCTTGTGCTGAGGAACTGATTAGGAAGGAATTATCGATTATATGGATGCCTCGATTCTAACTATCCTTGTTTTTTTGCCTGTGCTGGGCGCGGCGGCTATGCTGTTTGTGCCCCGCGGCCAGGACGAACTGTTCCGCTGGATCGCTGCCGGCTTCACCGGGGTGCAGCTGCTGTTCGCCTGCTGGGTGCTGTGGGCCTTCGACCGGGGCTCCAGCCAGTTCCAGTTTGAGGTAGTGGCTGCCTGGATACCGTCATTTAACGTCAACTACCATATGGGCATAGACGGCCTTTCCATGCCCATGGTTTTCCTCACGGCCCTCCTATCGTTTATTTCGATAGTCGCCAGCTGGAAAATCACCAAGGCCCCGCGGGGGTACTTCGCCCTGTTCCTGCTGCTGGACGCCGGCATGATGGGGGTCTTCGTCTCACTGGACTTCTTCCTATTCTACATGTTCTGGGAAGTGATGCTCTTGCCTATGTACTTCCTGATCGGTATTTGGGGCGGGCCCCAGCGGCAGTACGCGGCCATCAAGTTCTTCCTGTACACATTGTTCGGATCGGTGCTGATGCTATTGGCCATGCTGGCCCTCTATTTCTACAGCGATCCCCACACCTTCAACCTGATCACCCTGATTAGCCAGGCCCATAAGATCGACGTAATGTTGTGGGGTATAGAGATGAAGTGGCTGATCTGGTTCGCCCTGTTTATCGGATTCGCCATCAAGGTACCCATATTCCCCTTCCACACCTGGCTGCCGCTGGCGCACGTGGAAGCGCCCACCGCCGTGTCGGTGATCCTGGCCGGAGTGCTCCTGAAGATGGGGACCTACGGCCTGCTGCGGATCAGTTATCCCCTGCTGCCCGATCAGACCATCGTTTTTGCCGTGGCCCTGGCGGTGTTGGGAGTGATCAATATTATCTGGGGGGCGGCCAACGCCATTGCCCAGGTGGACTTAAAGCGCATGGTGGCCTACTCGTCGGTGAGCCACATGGGCATTGTGCTGCTGGGGATGGCGGCGGTAGTTAGCGTCAGGGAGGGTGGTACCATGGCCGGCGCGCAGCTGGGGATGAATGGCGCCGTACTGCAGATGTTCAACCACGGCATCATCACGGCCGCCCTGTTCCTCCTGGTAGGGGTGATCTACGACCGGGCCCATCACCGCTACATCGTCTACCCTTCGGACTACAAAGATAAGGCCTTGCGCGGCAAACTCGGCTTCGGCGGACTGGCAGTGGGCTTGCCCATATTCTCCGGCTTCGTGGCCCTGGTGTTTTTTGCGGGGCTGGGACTGCCGGCCCTGTCGGGTTTCATCAGTGAGGCCATGTGTTTCCTCGGCGGCTTCTCCACCTTCCGGACCCTGACTATTATCGGTACCTTTGGCATCCTGCTCAACGCCGTCTACTTCCTACGGGCCTACCAACGGATGTTCATGGGATCGCCAAATGAGCGATGGTCAGGACTGAGCGACATGTCGCCCCGGGAGATCGGCATGCTGGCTCCCCTGGTGATTATCATTATATTTCTGGGGGTCTATCCCAGCCCGGCCCTGAATGTGATTTCGTTGACCATGAATAATTTGATTGAGCTGGTGAACGCCGCTTCGTCGTTGGCAGGGATGTAGAAGTGGCAGTGGCACTCGTAATAGCAACGCCTGGGAAGCTTGAGAAATGCCTAATATAGAGAGCCTATCCTTCTTCCTACCCGAGCTCTTCCTAACCGCTTCCATGGTGGTGATCATCCTGGTTGATGTGTTTATGGGGCCGGCAAATCGCAATAGGGTGGTGCGGCAGCTGTCGCTGGCGGCCCTGGCGGTCACCGCATACCTGCTGTGGGTCCAAACCGATCCCGGGGAGGCCATTTTCTTCGGCGCCCTGGCGGTGGATCCATACAGCCGGTTCTTCAAGTGGCTCTTTCTGATCGCCACCGCGGTCATTTTCTTTGTAACACCATATACCAGTCAGCTCCTTAAAACCGCCCGGCACGAATATTACCTGTTCCTGCTGGCGGTCATGTTCGGCTTGTTCCTGATGGCCTCCGCCCAGGACCTGATCATTATCTACCTGTCCATCGAGATCGTCAGCATCGGCTCGTTTGTCCTGGCCGGATTCCTCAAGGGGGACCGCCATTCCAACGAATCGTCCTTAAAATACGTTATTTACGGCGCTTTTTCTTCCGGCGTCATGCTCTACGGCCTGAGCTTGCTGTTCGGATTGGCAGGTTCCACCAACCTCTTTGATGTCCAGCGCGCGTTGGCCTCTATCACTGGACCGGGCGACCTGATCCTGGTGGCCGCCCTGCTGATGATCCTGGTAGGCTTCGGCTACAAGATCTCCATGGCGCCCTTCCATTTCTGGACACCGGATGTCTATCAGGGTGCGCCTACCACCATCACCGCCTACCTGTCGGTGGCCCCCAAGGCGGCCGGGTTCGCCCTGGCCTTGCGGGTGCTGGGGATCGCCTTCGGGGACAACCTCCAGTTCCCGGCCGACCAATGGTTCCCGGTGGGCAACCTGGCCATAGGCACGGTCATAGCCCTGTTTTCCGGTCTGACGATGACAGTCGGCAACATTTTGGCCATCCAACAGAACAGTGTCAAGCGCATGTTGGCCTACTCCAGCGTGGCCCACGCCGGCTATATGCTCATGGCGGTGACGATTCTCAACATCCAGGCGTTGGGGGCGGTGATGTTCTACCTGGCGGTCTACCTGTTCATGAACCTGGGGGCCTTCCTGGTGGTGATCCTGGTACACAACAAATTTGGTTACGACGATATAGACGACTGGCGCGGGCTGGGCTTCAAGCTGCCTTTGGTGGCGGTACCCATGGGGGTTTTCCTGTTCAGCCTAACCGGGCTGCCGCCCACGGCCGGTTTCGTGGGCAAGGTCTATCTTTTCTCCGTCTTGATATCATCCCAGCAGTTCTGGTGGCTGGCTGTGCTGGGCGTACTAAATTCAGTGGTCTCCTTATATTATTACCTGCGCATCATGAAGGTGATGTTTTTAGAGGGTGAACCTACCGGTGAAACTGTCTCCGACCACCCGGCCATGACGGGAATGATCCTAGCGCTGATGGTGCCGGTGTTGTTGTTCGGGGTCTACTGGTCGCCGCTGATGGGGTGGGTGCGGGCCTCGCTCAAGATTTTCACTCCCGGCGGCTGAACGGTCCCCTCCGGCCATGGCCCAGTCAAACCAGAGCGAACATCCGCCCGCCGGCAAGAAAGTTGCGGATTCCCAGGTGGTCATGAATGAGCTGGTGCTGCCCAACGACGCCAACTTATCGGGCAATGTCCTGGGAGGGCGGGTAATGCATTTGATGGACCTGTGCGCCGGGATGGCGGCTATGCGGCACTGCCGGGGCGTGGTGGCCACTGCGGCGGTGGATAATCTGAATTTTCATCACCCCATCAAGGTGGGAGAGTTTATGATCCTGAAGGCTTCGGTTAATTACACTGACCGCACCTCCATGGAAGTAGGTGTGCGGGTGGAAGCCGAAAATCCCCGCACCGGTGAGCGGCGGCACACCAGCTCCGCCTATCTCACATTTGTGGCCCTGGACGAAAATGGCCGGCCTACATTGGCGCCGCCGGTGAAGCCGCAGATCGAGGTGGAACACAGGCGCTACCAGGATGCCGGTAAGCGCCGCTTAGAACGATTGGCCCGGCTGGGGCATAAACGGTAATCGCGGCTGGACGCATGGTCATAACATCATGATTGTTGACTACTTACCAATCTTGTTCGTTATTACGCTGGCGGTTGGATTCGCTGTGGGCATGCTGGTGTTGTCCCATTTTGTGGGCCCCCGGGTACCGGACCCGGTCAAACTCATGCCTTACGAGTCGGGGGTCGACCCCAAGAGTAAGTCCCATCCCCGGTTGAATGTCCGTTATTTCATCGTTGGTCTGGTCTTCATCATTTTCGATATCGAAATTGTGTTCCTATTTCCCTGGGCGGTGATATTCCGTGATTTCATCACCGATAGCTCATTCATTTTCTGGGAAATGGTCTTCTTCATGGCAGTCCTGCTGGTGGGACTAATCTATATCTGGCGGAAAGGGGTTTTAGAATGGGAATAGATCGTAGCGGCCGTGGTGAGTGGCTGACCACCACCCTGGACGCCTTTGTCAACTGGGCCCGGAAGAACTCACTGTGGCCCATGCCTTTCGGCACCGCCTGCTGTGGCATTGAGTTAATGGCGGTGTTGGCCTCCCGGCATGATATCGCCCGCTTCGGCGCGGAGGCCCTGCGCTTCTCGCCCCGGCAGTCCGACCTGCTGCTGGTGGCCGGCCGCATCAGCATTAAAATGATGCCGGTGCTGACCCGGATATACCAGCAGATGCCGGAACCCAAATGGGTAATCTCCATGGGGGCCTGTGCTTCGAGTGGTGGAATTTTCGACACCTATAGCGTCATTCAAGGTATCGACAAATTTTTGCCGGTAGATGTCTACCTGCCGGGTTGTCCACCTCGGCCCGAGGCCATTCTCCATGGATTGATCAGCCTGCAGAAGGTGATCATGCGGGATTCCATGCAACATTACGAGCAGTTGGATGGGGCCGCGCCGGGATAATCCTTATGCCGGCCCTTAAGCAGCTTTCAGACTTGCTGAGCGCAAAATTCCCGGACGCCTTTCTTGAGGTGACCGAGTTCCGGGGTATGCTGTCGATTCATATCCGCGGCGGCCTGATCCTGGATCTGTTACGGATGCTCAAGACCGATCCCCGTTTCGCCTACAATTTCCTGGCGGACGTCACGGCAGTGGACCACCTGAAAAAGGGCGGTCACACCCGCTATTCGGTGGTATACCATCTCCTGAATCAATACGACGCCAAACGGATCGTAGTGCACGCCTGGGTGGATGAAGAGAATCCCGCATTGCCGTCCGTCTATTCTCTGTGGAAGACGGCCGATTGGCAGGAGCGGGAGGTGTTCGACCTGTTCGGCATCCGGTTTGAGGGACATCCCGACCTGCGGCGGATCATGAACCCCGAGGATTTTGGATTCCATCCCCTGCGCAAAGACTACCCCCTGCACGGCCGGGGTGAACGGGACGACTTCCCAGTGGTGGGACGGACCATCGGCAGTAAATGGCCCGCTGACCGGAGCTTCGAATGACACTGACGGCGAAGGAGCTCAGCACTGAGAAATTGGAACTCAATTTCGGGCCTTCGCACCCGGCCACCCATGGCACGCTCCGGGTGCAGTTGGAAGCTGACGGTGAGATCGTCACCCGGGCGGATGCCGAGATTGGCTTTCTGCACTCCGGTTTTGAGAAGCTCGGAGAGCATCTGAGCTACAATCAATATATCACTATCACCGATCGGATGAACTACCTCTCGCCCCTGTGTAACAACGTGGCATTCGCGCTGGCGGTCGAGAAGCTATTGGGGATCGAAGCGCCCAAGCGGGCCCAGTACCTGCGAGTGCTGATGTGCGAGTTGTCGCGCATTGCCGACCACCTTTTGGCCATCGGCATGCTGGCGGTGGACGTAGGGGCCTTCACAGTATTCCTGTACGGTTTCCGCATCCGGGAAAAAATATATGACCTTTTCGAAATGGTGTGCGGCGCCCGGCTGACAACCAGCTATACGCGGGTTGGGGGGTTGATGCGCGATGTGCCCGATGATTTTGACGCCGTTTGCCGGGAGGTGCTGGCTGAGATCCCTACGGCTATGGAGCAGATAGATGGCCTGCTCACCCATAACCGTATCTGGCTGGACCGCACCCGCAATATCGGTGTCATCACTCCCGAACAGGCCATTTCCTACGGACTGACGGGGCCCATAGCCCGGGCTACGGGCATTGACTACGATATCAGGGTGAAGGAACCATACTCTTGCTATGAAGATTTTACTTTCGACGTGATCATTGGGGAAAACGGGGATGTTTACGACCGTTATATGGTCCGTTTCTATGAGGTCTGGGAGAGCATAAAAATCTGTGAACAGGTGCTGGATAAATTGCCTTCCGGCCCGGTTAATGTGGACGCGGACACCAAATATACCCTGCCGCCCCGTAACGAAATATTTAACTCCATCGAGGCGCTGATTCATCACTTTGAGGTAACCATGGAGAACCGGGGCTTCACCCCACCGGTGGGCGAGACTTACGTGCCCACCGAAAGTCCCAACGGCGAACTGGGCTACTTTATTGTGAGCGATGGTGGACGCGAGCCCTACCGGGTACGCACCCGGCCGCCATCATTGATCAACTTCTCCGTGTTCCCGGAGATCATGCCCGGCCAGACCATCTCGGATATCGTGGCGGTGTTGGGCAGCCTGAACATCATTGCCGGGGAACTTGACAGGTGAGTTTTGCCTTCACCCCGGAGCGGCAAGAGCGATTCCAAGCTTTGCTCGCGCGCTATCCCGATAAGCGTTCGGTCACCCTGCCGGCCTTGCATCTGGCCCAGGAACAGGAGGGGTACCTGTCCGGAGAGACCATCGTGGCCTTGGCCCGGCTATTGTCCATCGTACCGGCGGATTTGATGGATACGGTCTCTTTCTATACCATGTTTCATACTAAGCCCAAAGGGAAATATTTGCTCCAAGTGTGTCAAACTCTCTCGTGCAGCCTGGCCGGGGCGGATCAACTGGTGGACCACCTGAATGAAAAATATGAAATCAAGGCGGGAGAGACCACTACCGACGGTAGGTTTACTTTAGTTAAGGTGGAGTGCCTGGGCTCGTGCGGCACGGCGCCGGTTTTGCAGATAAACGACGATTACTACGAGAGACTTTCCTTACCCAAAGTCGACCGTATCTTAGGCAAGCTCAGGTGAGTGAGTTCCAGCCAGTGCTTACCGAGCATCTGGGCCGGCCCGGTTCCACCACCATGGAGTATTACCTGGAGCATCAGGGCTATACTGCCGCTAAGCAGGCGGTGGTAGGGATGACGGCCGAGCAGGTGATTCAGGAGGTTAAGGACTCCGGCCTGCGGGGCCGGGGCGGAGCAGGTTTCCCTACCGGTGTGAAGTGGGGGTTTATTCCCAAAGGCGGCGATCAGCCCAGGTACTTAATCAACAACGCCGATGAAAGTGAGCCCGGAACATTCAAGGACCGGCTGCTGATCAATCACAATCCACACCAGGTCATCGAAGGGATGATCATAGCCTGTTGGGCCATCGATTGCCACCTGGCCTTCATTTACATTCGGGGGGAATTCGTCAAGGAAGCCCGCCTGCTGGAGACCGCCATCGAGGAATGCCGGGGGCACAACGTGCTGGGGAAGAAGATTTTCGGCAGCAAATTTGACCTGGAAATTATTGTGCATCGGGGCGCCGGGGCCTACATCTGCGGTGAGGAAACCGGGTTGCTCGAATCGCTGGAGGGTAAGCGCGGTTGGCCCCGGATCAAGCCCCCTTTCCCGGCCATTGCCGGTTACTTGCAGTGTCCAACGGTGGTCAATAACGTGGAGACCCTGGCCAATCTACCGCACATCCTCAATAGAGGCTCCAAGTGGTTCCGCAGCATCGGAGCCAACCCCGATAGTCCGGGACCCAAGCTATATTGTGTGAGCGGGCATGTGAAAAAGCCCGGCGTCTTTGAGGCGCCCTCAGGCGTCGAGCTGGGTACGATCATCTACGACTTTGCGGGAGGGATCCGGGAGGACAATAAACTCAAGGCGGTCATTCCCGGGGGCAGTTCCGCTCCCGTGCTCAAGGCCAACGAGATCGATGGCCTAAAAATGGACTTCCCCGGGGTTCAGGCGGCCGGCAGCATGCTGGGCTCCGCCGGCATTATCGTGATGGATGAAACGGCTGATATGGTGCAAGTTTGCTACAACCTGGCCCGGTTTTACGCCCATGAATCGTGCGGCCAATGCACTCCCTGCCGCGAGGGTACCACCTGGCTGGTGCAGATCCTCAAGCGTCTCACCAGCGGCCAGGGCCGCCCGGAGGACATCGAGCTGATCCTGGATATAACGGATAATATCGGCGGCCGCATCGATTTCTCCTACGGCAGCTTTGGCAAGACCATCTGCCCCTTCGGTGAGGCGGTTTC
>JADFMC010000245.1 GCA_022564085.1 Fidelibacterota bacterium
GGGGGAGCCGGGATAAATCTCCTGTTGGGTCTGGCTGACGCTCATCTGGAAGCCCAACAGCTGGAAATTGCCACCACCACTGACAGCATACTGATTAAAGGCCGGACAAGACGGGTAACTAATGTGGATTCTGATTCCCGGCTGATGGCTATAAGAGGCGCCGGCTTGAGCCTGGATCTTGGTTTTGTCGCTGATATCAATCCCCGGCTGACTGTTGGCCTGACCGGCAAGGATTTATTCGGCATCCTGATGTGGCCCGATAGAACTGTTACAGAGAAAGAATTCTACCTGCAGCTCTCGTCGGAAGACCTGGATGATATTTACAATTATGATGATAATCTGATGGATTCCTTGAGACAAAGTTTTGTTCTCATGGATACTTCTTATTCCACCGGGCCGGACGTAACGATCTATCCGTCCCGGTTCATTTTGGGTGCATTATATCGACTTTCGCCTGAACTGACCGTTGACGCAGCCCTCACCCACTACCTGAGGAATGACTACCAGGATGGCGCCCCACCATTACTGTCCCTCGGTCTGGAATACGTATTAGCACCTGTTTTTCCAGTGCACATCGGCGTAGGTATTGGAGGACTGGATGGATTTAGATGGGACGCCGCCTTCATGTTGAACCTGGGATCGTTCCAGTGGTACCTGGGGTATGGTGAAAGCCGCGGTATGTTCAATACGGCCAAAGGGGTGAATTTCTCCACTGAATACCGCCTGCTATTCTAACCGCCGGCCAGAGGCGGTTGGCCGGGAGACCGCTCTTATATTTTAACCTACAAGCGCTAAAATTGCTCTACAGACTACACCCCCATCGACGCTTGGATGATAACGTGGGTTTCTCCAAAATCTGAAAATAGTTTTCGAAGGTGGCCAGGACATTCGCCCCACTGCGATGAAGATGAAAACCAAAGCCTAAGTACCTGCTATAATGCCGTACACTTGCCAGGCTTGCGGTTATTGCCTTGATGAGAATCTTATTCTCAGCACAAACTTTGGGTCCGACTATGAGCGCCACCAAATTGCTCTATCCGGCCGTAGGATTTTGAAGGGCGAATATCAAAATGATGGGGCCAATAGCCTAAATCGGCGCGAAGCTAATTGTATATTTGAAAGCTAAGATTTAACGCTGTAGGGACCTCCCGCCTTCCGGCCTCCCGCCCATCAGCAGGCAGCCGCGGGCTAAGTGAGGCTGCCGGAAATCAGCACTGCCGGCGATCGAGTTCTACCAGACCTCCTCGCCCTCCTCCGCAAGGTTGGCGGCTTTCTCGGCCATCCTGGCGCTAAACTCTGCGGCCGTTTCGACTTTTAGGATGCCCTTCATCCGGTAGTGGCTGTTGCCGCACAGCTGGACCTCACGGCCGCAGGCGAGCAGGCTATCCGGCATGTGTTCTAAGAAACTGCTGGGGAAAGGGATAGTTTCTATATCGAGTACCTAGTATCCAGTATCCAGCATCGAGCCCACCTTTAGTGGTCATACCGTAGGGGCGGTATTCCGCCCATTCCATTCCCACGCTTACTTTAATAGCACCGTCTTAATGCTTTTCCTGAACTCGGGGGTCACCACCAGCATCAGCGACACCATCTTTATGTCCTGAACTCTGTTGTCACAAAAAGGACGGAGAACATGCCGGACGGAAACTCACATCCATGAATATCCCGGTTATATCAGACAATCCTATGGCACGCTTAAGTCTGGAGATCAACCGCCATACGAGGATCATTCGCCTCCTCCTCAATTAAGATGAAGCTCCCATGCCTATTGGATCGTTAGTTTAATAAAAGCCGCTGATACTCTAACCGGATGGCAGAACTTAGATCTGTCAATATTAGAGGAGGCGGACAGAGAACAACAGGAAGCATAAGGCCTGGAAATCGTTTGGACCCCTATCGCATATATTTGGGTAAATAATTGGCGCGAAAGAGACGACTATATTCTGCTTGCATGAGGCAGATTCATGGCAGTAAGCTTGCGCACAGGTATGGATTCTTTTATTAACTATAATCCTGAAGCATTGCTCCTTTCAGTCGACAGCCCGGCGACTGTGCGTCCCTGTGTAATGTGTATGATGAGTATGCACCATCCACCGCAGGGGTATTTTATCTGTTAACGTAAATATCAAAAGCTAAGCGTTTAAAAGCCCCTCCGGAAAACTCGGAAGGGCTTTTTTTGTGGCAGGAATATTTCGATATATTCTCATGGCCACTGAATGAGACGATGAATATCCTACATAGAGGAATGGGATGACAACCTGGAAAGATAGACTAGCCGACACAGTGGGGCCTGATCTGGCCCGTGAGATCGACATCTTCGAAACACAGATCGAGTTGCGCAAGCAGGACAAACTCGACGAGAAAGTTTTCGCCGAGACCAGGCTGCGCAAAGGGGTCTACGGCCAGCGGTACGACAACGGCCAGCGGCACGACGGCATCGAGGTCCAGCAACTCGATTACCGCTCGGAGCATCCGACCAAGGGCGTCGAAACGGTGTGGGATGCCCCCGGGATGCAGCGCATAAAAATGCCTTTCGGCGGCCTGAATCCCGACCAGATGGACGTGCTTGCGGACCTGGCCGAAGAATATTCCGACGGTATTTGCCACGTGACCACGCGGCAGGACATCCAGCTGCATTTTGTGCACCTCGAAGATACGCCATCGCTGATGAGGCGCCTGGCCGCCGTGGGGGTCACCACCCACGAAGCGTGCGGCAACGCGGTGCGGAACGTGACGGCCTGCCCCCTGTCGGGTGCCTGCCACGACGAGGTCTTTGACGTGACCCCCTATGCCCGGGCCGCGGCGCAGTATATGCTGGGCCATCCCGATTTCCAGGACTTCGGCCGCAAGTTCAAGGTCTCCTTCTCCGGTTGCGCGTCCCACCCCTGCGCCCTGGCCACCATCCATGATATGGGGCTCATCGCCGCCATACGGACCGCGAACGGGAAGGAGAGCAGGGGATTCACATTGTATGTGGGCGGCGGCCTGGGGGCGGTCCCGTATCAGGCCAAACTGTTTGAAGAATTTCTACCGGTGGAGGAGCTGCTGCCCACGGCCCAGGCCATCGGTCGCGTCTTCGGACGACTGGGAGAGAAAAAGAATCGGGCTCGTGCCCGCATCAAGTTTCTGGTGGACAAACTAGGCCTGGAGGAATTCCGGCGCCTGGTGCGTGAGGAGCGCAAGGTACTCCCCGAAGATCCCCGGTGGACCAGCTACCTGGAGGGCGTATCAAGCGATAGGGAAAGGCCCCTGCAGGCGCCGGTTTCCCGGAACGGCGTCCCACCTCCAGAAGGTTTCGACCTCTGGCGAAAGACCAATGTATACCGGCAGAAGCAGTCCGGTTTCGTCATCGCAACGGTGGCCCTGCCCCTCGGCGATCTCTCGGCTTACCAGCTGCGCAACCTGGCCGGGATTGCCCGGCGGCTGGTGGGCGGCCACGTGCGCACCACGGTGGAGCAAAATATCGTGCTGCGGTGGGTTCGCGAGGCGAACCTTCCAGAACTCTACACCAGTCTGCAGGCCGTTGGCCTGGCCCAACCCGGCGCCGGCACCATCGTCGATATAA
>JADFMC010000246.1 GCA_022564085.1 Fidelibacterota bacterium
GGGCCATCCCGGCGGACCCAGTCGTCGGGGTCCAGGTCGGCCGGCAATTCCACTATCCTTGGATCGAGCCCCCCCCGCAGCAGGGTATAGCCGCCCCTGATAGCCGCCTGGATACCGGCGCGGTCACCATCGTAGGCCAGGTAGGGGGTGCGGGTGAGCTTGCCAAGTTCCCGGGAGTGGCGCTGGGTCAGGGCCGTGCCGGATATGGCCACCACGTGCTTTATCTCCGCCTGGTACAGCTGGATTAAGTCCAGGTAGCCCTCCACGATGATCACCGTCTCCAGGTCCCGGACAAAGTCGCGGGTCAGATGCAGCCCATAGAGCACCTCGCTCTTGTGGTAGATGGGCGTTTCCGGCGAGTTGAGGTACTTGGCCGGGTCGTCACTGTCGAAGACCCGCCCGGCAAAAGCCACCACCCGCCCGGCGGTGTTGGCGATGGGGAATATAATCCGGCTGCGAAAGCGGTCGAACGTCCCCCGCTGGCCAGTGCCGAACAGGCCCGACTGGTTCAAAGCCTCACGGGAAAATTTCTTATCACTCACCGCCCGCACTAACTGGTCCCACGACGAAAGAGCGTACCCCAGTTTGAAAAGCGCTTGGGTAGCAGGGGTGATGCCCCGCTCCTCCAGGTAGGCTCGGACTTTTTCGCCCTTTGACCCCTTGAGATTTTTCTGGTACCAGGTTGTGGCCAACTCGTGCAGGTCGAAAATCTGCTGCACCGTGGCCTTTTTGCGAGGATCGCTGGGGC
The DNA here is from genome assembly GCA_022564085.1 of Fidelibacterota bacterium. Lineage (GTDB taxonomy): Bacteria > Fidelibacterota > Marinisomatia > SCGC-AAA003-L08 > TS1B11 > JACZSB01. The sequence goes on from JADFMC010000246.1 coordinate 749, forward strand.
CGCTGAACTCTACCTCAATGCCCAACTTTTTGCCCAAACGCTGCAGCGCCTCCACAAAGTCCACCTTTTCTATTTCCATGATGAAATTGATGGCGTTGCCGCCCTTGCCGCAGCCGAAACAGTAGTAGATCTGCTTCTGCTGGTTGACGCTGAAGGAAGGCTTGGTCTCGTGGTGAAAGGGACAGGGGCCAAACCAGTTGCGGCCCCGGCGCTTGAGCTGCACATAGTCGCCCACCACGTCGAGGATGTCGGCGTTCTCGCGGATGCGGTCGATGGTTTCCTGCGGTATGCGGGCCATGGGCTAGGGAGATTTTACGAATTGCAGTGGCGAAAAGATAGCAGAGGCTAGTATGAAAACACTTTTGTGCGGGGTGCTGTTTCGGAGAAAGCTTGGATCAAAAGGATTACGGCCCTTTTCTTGAACTCGATACAGCATAGCCATTCTTTGGACACTAAAACGACCATTCCAAGCCCAGGCTAGCATCAAAGCCGGTGAACTCGATTTTGATAGAACCCTCTTTATCAGTAAAGGCCATGCCGTCGGCGAATCGATAGCGCACTTGTGAAACCAAGTGCATACGGTTCGTGATGTGAGTTACCAAACCCAACAAAGTGTGAAGGCCATAGCCTTAACCCTTTCGAGGACTGCTATCGGCTTCGGGCATGGGCATCGCCTGCGCCATGTAGGTTATGTCGGCCTGCACCTGGCTCATGAAATATGATAAACCGGCACCGGCAAAGGGGATAATACGTCCGTTCCATAGTGGACGGCGATATTCATAACCCAGAGTGATGGGAATCCCCTGGAATGTCCAATTCACGATATCTACCGCCAGAATACCCAGTGAATCACCGGTTTGGTTGATTATTACCATGTATCCGAAGAGGGAGCCTGAGGTCCGGATGCGCTCTGTCCCTACAGAAATGGCGTGCCGGTCGCTAAGGGCTAGGTGGACCGAAGCGCCAACATATGGATCAGGAACATGATGTTGATATTCATGATCAGCGATATCGGTGAAAAAGCGTTCCCAGTCCCGGAGGGATAGAAATACAGTCCCGGCGGTTATCCGAACAGATATAGGGGAAGATTGAGCCGGTGTTGGGTTGGCGCTTGCCAGCACGAGAATAGCGATAATCAGTATCCTGCTTAGAAGTGTCGGAGTGGTGGGCATGAGGGGTCCTCTCAACTCGCTGTTAATTTACTCATTCTCGTCCAACCTACGTAACAGCTCTACCTCAACTCCACCACTGTCACCCCCGTCCCGCCGGCGTCGAAGTTGGCAAACCGGTAGGTGCTCACCTGGGGGTGCTCCGCCAACGACTCATGCACCAGTTTTTGCAGGATGCCGGTCCCCTTGCCGTGAATGATCTCCAGTTCCCGCAAGTCGGCCACAATGGCCTGGCTGATGAAGCGCTCCAACCGGGCCACGGCCTCCTCGCCCCGCTCCCCGCGCAGGTCCAGACGGTAACCGCCTGCGCCACTCGATTTGTATCGCACAGCAGCGGTTCGACTGGTTGGCCCTTCGTCATCCCCAGGCGGTTCGGCCCAGGCCAGCTGTTCCAGCGGAACGGTTAGCCGCGCCCCGCCCACTTGCACTGTGACCTTTTGCCGGTTGCGGCTGACGCGCACAATTTGCCCCCGGCGGTCCTGGGCGGCGAGGGTCACCCACTGGCCAGGCTGGATCTCTCCGGGCGGGAGCGGCGCGGGCTGTGCCTCGCTCAGGTCGGCCTGTGCGACCTGAATACGCTCCTTCTCCTGGGTTACCAGCTCCTTGGCCTGGCGAATATCCTCCCTGGAAAGTGCCGCTCCCTTGCTCCGCAGTTCGGCAATGGCCCCTTCCAGACGGCGATTCATCTGGGTCACCAGTTGCTCCGCCTCTTGCAGAGCGTCCTGCTTGGCCCGCCGGTGGGCCACCTTGATTTCCTGCTCCATCCGAGCCAGTTTGCGTTCCCTCTTTTCCAGCTCCTTAAGGCTGCCGGCCAGCTCCTGCCGGCGGTGGTCCAGGGCGGCCCGGTCTTCCCGCAGGGAGACCAGCAGCTCCTCCAGGTTTACCGCCGCCGCGGGTATTAATTCCTGGGCGCGCCGCAGCAAATCCTCGTCCAGACCCATGCGCCGGGCGATCTCCAGGGCGTAACTGGCCCCGGGCCGTCCCTGCAGCAAGCGGTAGGTGGGGCGCAGCTCGATAGGATCGAACTCCATGCCGGCGTTCAGGATACCCGGCGCGTCCTGGGCCCACAGTTTCAGGCGGTTCAGATGGGTGGTGGCCAGGCACCAGGCCCCTGATTGCCCGATGCGCTCCAGGAATGTTTGGGCCAGAGCAGCCCCCGCTTCTGGCTCGGTGCCGGTGCCCAGCTCGTCCAGCAGCACCAGGCTTTCCGAGGTGCAATGGGCTGCGATATCCCGCAGGTTGGTCAGGTGCGCCGAAAAGGTGGACAGGTCGCTTTCCAGCGATTGGCGGTCACCCAGGTCCGCGAACAGTCCCTGGTAGAGCGGCATTTGCGCCGCCTTGGCCGGCACGAAAATACCACTCTGGGCCAGCATCACCAACAGCCCCACGGTGAGCAGCACCACAGTCTTGCCCCCGGCATTGGGCCCTGAAATCAGCAGCAACCGCTCCGGTCCACCCAGCACCAGGTCCAGCGGCACTACCTCCCGGTGCTCGGCCAGCACCGGGTTCACTGCCTGCACCAGCCGCATTTCACCCTGTTCCACCAGACAGGGCTGCACCGCGGATAGTTCGTGGGCCCAGCGGGCCTGGGCCAGGTGCATGTCCAGGTGATGCAGGGTTTCCACACAGTTGTCCAG